>NZ_QSRV01000009.1:79927-92973 GCF_003437235.1 Collinsella sp. TF07-1 | reverse complement strand
AACGTTACCTGCCAAAACGGGACAGGTTTATTTTGGTTGGTTTTATCTGGGGAAACGTCGCTTTAGCGCAAAATGGGCCGCTTCCCCTGGTGGGAAGCGGCCTCAGACCTTACGAATAGATGATGGTAAAGGGTTCTTGCGTTTGAGTCTCCCCTGTCGATGTGCACCTCGTGCCCTCAAGGGTTACCGAGACTACTTGATCGACATCGATCAGCTTTGTCGGCACCCAGATGTTCTCGCCGTTATTGCGCGCCAGTGAAACATAGAAGTTGTACGCGCCCGCGGCATCGTCTTTGATAACCTGCTCCGATCCATCCTTGTAGATGACGGTCAGTTTATGATCGACTGCTTCATCGCCCAGATCATCGATGTGCGTCTGGATGGAAAACGGGCTGATTTCAAGAGGTGAGTCGTCAGAGCTCAGCTTCTTTGTATCGACGTACGCTCCGATGCTAAACTCGGGCGTCGACACCTCGATCACCTTCGCATCCTCACCTTTGCCCTCCGTCCAACTGATATTCCAGGTGACCGCATGTCGTAAATCTCGATCGCGATTCCAAGATGCAAAGTACATCGTGCCGTTAATGACCGTGTCGCTTGATGTGTCTTTATCAATGGTGCAGCGTGTATCAGCCCATTCCTCGCCGAAGTTCATGCTGGGTGTACTGACGCCCCCTTCTTCTTCACCATAGAGAACAAGTTCGCCAAGCTCTGCCGCCGGCTTGTAGTAGTTAACGCCATTCGGATTGGACAATGTAAACGTCACAGCACCGCAACCGTTTTTATCGATAGCCATATCATGAATGTCGAGTGTATAGCCGTTGCCCTCGACGGACAGATTGACCTTCTGGACTGCACCCTCCAGGCTTTGGGGCGCGATACCATCACCAAACTCTCTGGTGTAGGTATATTTCGTCCCCGACGAGCCGCCATTTGTCCAGGTAACGGACTCTCCGTTGCCATGGTTTCCCCAGGCAGAGGCAAAATAACTGGAATTGACAACAGCGTAGGCGACCCCTCCGGTCGCCAGCACTCCGGCAAGACATCCGATTACGGCAACATACAGAGGCTTCGCGTGACCCTTTCGGCGAAGCGGATCGCCAGCAGCGGCATAAAGAACACGGTCAGCAAGATCGCTATCGGCTTGGACGGACTCGAAGGCCTGCTTGATCTGGTTGGATTTCACGGTCGCCCTCCTCTAGGATGAACTTGAGTTTCGATCTGCCGCGAGCTAAACGCGTTCGAACTGTCGCGGCTGGTACGTGCAGCAACTCGGCAATCTCTGAAGTCGAGAAGCCCAGATAGTAATAGAGCATGATGGGAACACGGAATCGTTCCGGAAGTCGCATAACGTCTGACAGGACTGCCTTGGTCTCCTCCTGCGCCGTCGAAAGCGAATCGGCCAGGTTCTCAATATCCTCCACACGCCTCCATGGCTTTCGAAAGAGCGATTTGCATTCATTGATCGTGACCCGAATAAGCCATCGACGAAGATGCTCCCAGCTTTCAAAATGCGTATCGCTTTTGAGTAATTTCAGAAAGACGTCTTGAGCGACATCGTCGGCGTCGGCGCGATCACGCAGATACGTCAATGCGATCCGAAACACGACATCCCGGTGGTCTTCTACCGCCTGTCTAAAAGCTTGTTCTTCCATAATCACCTCCCGGTGACATTAATGGTTCTCGATGAGGCCCTCACCATAGATACGCTCTTGTCGGGCGAAATGTTTCAAATTCAAGCATGAAAAACCGACCAAAATAAACCTGTCCCTTTTTGGCAAGGGATCAACGGAACGCAACAGGTTGAGCATACGCAAGCGAGCGGCCCCCAGAGCGTACAAGGTGGCATGAAAAAGGCAGGGCATTGACCTTTTGGTCATGCCCTGCCTTTTGAATGACAGATTGTAGCTCTGGGGGCCGCGCAGCGACGGAGGTCGCCGCCGTTCGTTAGAACGGCGGAACTAATTACTCCTCGTCGTTGTCCTTGGCCTCTTCGGCGTCGTCGGTGTCCACGAGCTGGTTGAGCAGCTCGTCGAGGGAAGCCATGTCCTCGTTGATCGCGCCGTTGGCGGGAGCCTTCTTGTCGTCGATCGGGGCGCCCAGGAGCTCCTCGTCGGCATCGGCGTGATGCGTCGGCGTGGCGGAGGTGCCCAGCAGGATATCGTCCGGACCGTCGGGGCTAAAGACCATCTGCAGCAGCTGCGAGAGGTCTTCCTCGTCGGCAACGTCGTCGTTGTTCTCGAGGATGTAGAGCAGGTCGTGGGCCTCCAGGCCGTCACGGAGCTCCTCGATCGCCTTGGCGCCGATGCCATCGATGCGCAGCAGATCCTCCTCGGACTTGCCAACCAGGTCGCCGACCGTCTCGATGCCAACCTCGCTGAACTTGTTGGTCCAGCGCTGCGACACGCCCAGGTCGTCGAACAGGTACAGACGAGCCTTCTCGGCGGAGATGGTGTGACCGTTGCGGGTGAACGAACCGTCAGCACCACCGAACTCGTCGTAGCCGGCCCAGTCGAGCTGCTGCGGGAGCTGCTCGTCCAGGTCCTTGAGCTCCACAGGAGCCCACTCGGGCAGCGACTTGGCGTTGGGCGAAGCCGGACCGTCGATGTCCACGTAGCCGTCGGCCGTGCGATACGTCAGCTTGGCGTTGGCGTACGGCTTGAGACCAGTACCAGCCGGGATCTTCTTACCGACGATGACGTTGGACTTAAGGTCGAGCAGGTGGTCGACCTTGCCCTCGATGGCAGCCTCGGTAAGGACGCCGGCGGTGCGGATGAACGAAGCGCTCGACAGCCAAGAGTCGATGTTGGACGCGACCTTGAGCGTACCCAGGATGACGGGCTCGGCCACGGGAGCCTGACCGCCCAGACGGGCAACGCGCTCGACCTCGTCGGCGAACTCATAGCGGTCGACGTACTGACCAAGCAGGTACTTGGAGTCACCGGGGTTGGTGATCTGAACGCGACGCAGCATCTGACGTGCGAGCACCTCGATGTGCTTGTCGTTCAGGTCGACGCCCTGGCTGGTGTAGACGTCCTTGACGCTCTCGACGAAGGTGTGCATCGTCGACTCGATGTCGGTCAGCTTGCGCAGGTTGCGGAAGTTGACGAAGCCCTTGGTGATCTGGTCGCCGGCGCGAACCTCGCAGCCGTCCTCGATCTCGGGCATGAAGCGCACCGAAGCGGGGACGCGACGCTCGTCGAGAACACGGGTGTGATCCTCGGAGTCGGTGAGCGTCAGCACGTACTCGGACTTCTCGGGCTTAATCGAGAGGTGACCGGAGTACGGAGCCAGCTCGGCCTCGCGACCCAGAATCTTCTCGTTGACGTTGCCGACGATATCGAACATACGGCTGACCGTAGGCAGACCCTGCGTAATATCGTCGACGCCAGCGACGCCGCCGGAGTGAATGGTACGCATCGTAAGCTGCGTACCGGGCTCGCCGATGGACTGGGCGGCAATAATGCCGACCGCGGTACCGATGGCGACCGGACGACGGGTGGAAAGATCCCAGCCGTAGCACTTCTGGCACACGCCGTACTTGGAGCGGCAGGTGAGCAGCGCGCGGAGCTTGACCTTCTTAAGGCCTGCATCGACCATCTTCTGGATGTCGGCGACCTTCTCGATGTAGCCATCCTGCTCAAAGAGCACGGTGCCATCGGGGGCCACGACGTCCTCAATGAAGCAACGGCCGACGAGATCGGTGTTGAGGTCGGTGGTGCCGGGGATGATGAGGTTGTAGGTAACGCCCTCGTGCGTACCGCAGTCCTCCTCGCGGACGATGACGTCCTGGGCCACGTCGACCAGACGACGGGTCAGGTAACCGGAGTCCGAGGTGTGGGATGCGGTATCGACCAGGCCCTTACGGGCGCCGTAGGTCGAAATGAAGTACTCGAGCGGCAGCAGGCCCTCGCGGAAGTTCGCCTTAATGGGAAGGTCGATCGTCTCGCCGGACATGTCTGCCATCAGGCCACGCATGCCGCCGAGCTGACGCAGCTGGGTCTTAGAACCACGGGCGCCGGAGTCGGCCATCATGTAGAGCGGGTTCTCCTCGTCGAACAAGTCGAGCATGAGCGCTGCGACCTTGTCGGTACAAGCGGTCCACTCGTTAACGACTTCGATGTGGCGCTCCGTCTCGTTGATGAAGCCCTCCTCGAAGTACTCGTTGATCTGGTCGACGTTGGCCTGGGCGCGGTCGAGCAGCTCCTGCTTCTCGGCAGGGATGAGAGCGTCCCACACCGAGATGGTGAGGCCGGCGCGGGTAGCGTAGTGGAAGCCGGAGTACTTGATGGCGTCGAGGATCGGGCCGACCTTGGCCTCGGGATAGCGATCGCAGCAGTCCGCAACCAGCTTGGCCACGTCGCCCTTGACCATCTTGTAGTTCATGAACTCGTAGTCTTCGGGCAGGCACTGGCGGTTGAAGATGATGCGGCCGATAGAGGTCTCGAAGCGCGCGGTCTTGTTGCCGGTGACGTCGTAGTCGACAAACTCGTTCTTGCCGTTCTTGACGCGGAAGATACGGGTGCCGTCCTCGTTGATGACATTGGCGTCGGCAGCGGACACGCGGACCTGAATCTTGGCCTGCATGTCGACCTCGGAGCGGCAGTCATAGGCGTGCAGCGCGTCGTCGAAGCTGGCGAACACGTGGTTCTCGCCCGGCAGACCGTCGCGGACCTGGGTCAGGTAGTACACACCGATGATCATGTCCTGCGAGGGGATGTTGACCGGCTTGCCGGATGCCGGCGAGCGCAGGTTGTTCGCAGAGAGCATGAGCACGCGGGCCTCGGCCTGAGCCTGGCTGGACAGCGGCACGTGGACAGACATCTGGTCGCCGTCGAAGTCGGCGTTGAAGGGCGAGCAGACCAGCGGGTGCAGGTGGATAGCCTTGCCCTCGACCAGAACCGGCTCAAAGGCCTGGATGGACAGACGGTGCAGGGTCGGTGCGCGGTTGAGCAGCACGACGCGGCCGTCGATGACCTCTTCGAGGATATCCCACACAAAGGTGGCACCGCGGTCGATAGCGCGCTTGGCGCCCTTGATGTTCTCGACCTTGCCAAGCTCGACCAGGCGCTTCATGACGAAGGGCTTGAAGAGCTCCAGCGCCATGGTCTTGGGCAGACCGCACTGGTGCAGCAGCAGCTTGGGGTCGGTAACGATAACCGAACGGCCGGAGTAGTCGACACGCTTACCCAGCAGGTTCTGACGGAAACGACCCTGCTTGCCCTTGAGAGCCTCGGCGAGCGACTTGAGCGGGCGGCCGCCACGGCCAGAGACCGGGCGACCACGACGGCCGTTGTCGAACAGGGCGTCCACGGACTCCTGGAGCATGCGCTTCTCGTTGTTCACGATGATCGCAGGGGCGTCCAGGTCGAGCAGGCGCTTGAGTCGGTTGTTACGGTTGATCACGCGACGGTACAGGTCGTTGAGGTCGGACGCGGCGAAGCGGCCGCCGTCGAGCTGGACCATCGGGCGCAGATCGGGCGGAATGACCGGGATGACGTCCAGGATCATGTTCGCGGGGCTGTTGCCGCCCTTCAGGAAGGCGTCAACGACCTCGAGGCGCTTAACGGCCTTCTCGCGCTTCTGCTTCTGGGAATCCTCGTCGGCGATGATGGCCTTGAGCTTCTCGGCCTCGGAGGGGAGGTCGATGGCAGCGAGCAGGTCGCGGACGGCCTCGGCACCCATGCCACCCTTGAAGTACATGGAGTAGTAGCGGGTCATCTCGCGGAACAGCGGCTCATCGGAGATGAGGTCGCGCTCGGTGAGTTTCATGAAGGCGTTGAAGGCGTCCGTGCGGAGCTGCTTCTCGTCCTTGCACTCTTCCTCGATGTCGACGATGCCGGAGGCGATCTCCTCGGGGGTCAGCGGCTCCTCGTCGGAGAACTCGTCAAAGTTCTCGGGGTTGCCCTGCTCCTTGAGGGACTCGATCTGGCGGGCGCACTCGGCATCGATCTCTTCCAGATCGGCGGCGAGCTCCTCGCGCAGGTCGTCAGCGTCGGCCTCGCGGGCCTCGTAGTCGACCTCGGTGATGATGTAGCTGGCAAAGTACAGAACCTTCTCGAGGTCCTTGGACTTGATGTCGAGCATACGGCTCATCGGGAAGCTCGTGGGGCTCTTGAAGTACCAGATGTGGGACACGGGAGCGGCGAGCTCGATGTGGCCCATGCGGTCGCGACGCACCTTGGCCGAGGTGACCTCGACGCCGCAGCGCTCGCAGACGATGCCCTTAAAGCGGATGCCCTTGTACTTGCCGCAGGAGCACTCCCAGTCCTTGGCGGGACCGAAGATCTTCTCGCAGAACAGGCCGTCCTTCTCGGGCTTGAGGGTACGGTAATTGATGGTCTCCGGCTTCTTGACCTCGCCGTGCGACCAGGAACGGATCTGGTCGGCGGAGGCAAGGGAGATCTTTACCGAGTCAAAATCAGTAGCTTCGAAATCTGCCACAGTCAACTACTCCTTATCAGTGGTCGTGGCGGCGACAGCCTCGGGCGCCTCGGCGGTCTCGGCATCCTCGGCCTCGACGTCGGCGTCAACGCCGGCGAGCGCAGCCAGGTCGTCGAGAGCAGAGGTCTCCTCGGCGGTCACAGGGGCGGAGGCGTCCTCGTCGGCATCGTGCATGGGCTCGATGTCCAGTGCGAGGGAGCGGATCTCCTTGACGAGAACCTTGAAGGACTCGGGGATTCCCGGGACCGGAACATTCTCGCCCTTGACGATGGACTCGTAGGTCTTGACGCGGCCCACGGTATCGTCGGACTTGACGGTCAGGATCTCCTGCAGGACGTTGGAAGCACCGTATGCGTACAGTGCCCAAACTTCCATCTCGCCGAAGCGCTGGCCGCCGAACTGGGCCTTGCCGCCCAGAGGCTGCTGGGTAACCAGGCTGTAAGGGCCGGTCGAACGGGCGTGGATCTTGTCGTCGACCATGTGGCCGAGCTTGAGGATGTAGGACGTACCCACGGTAATGGGCTCGCGGAACTCCTCGCCGGTGCGGCCGTCGAACAGGCGGGTCTTGCCGCGCTCGTCAAGCTGGGTGACAAACTCGGGGCGCATGTGATCGCCAAAGGCAGCGGTGGCCTTGTTGAGCATGTTCTTGTTGGCGCGACGAATGACCTCGGCGATCTCGTCCTCCTTGGCGCCGTCGAAGACAGGCGTCGCGGTGAAGAACGGACCGGGGACGTACTTGTCGGAATCGGCCTGCTCGGTATCCCAACCGCAGGCAGCAGCCCAGCCAAGGTGGCACTCGAGCAGCTGGCCGACGTTCATACGCGAAGGAACGCCCAGCGGGTTGAGGATAACGTCGATCGGGGTACCGTCAGCCATGTAGGGCATGTCCTCGACCGGCAGAACGTTACAGATAACACCCTTGTTGCCGTGGCGGCCGGCAATCTTATCGCCCTGCTGGATCTTACGACGCTGGGCGACGTAGACGCGCACCTGCTCGTTAACGCCGGGGGCCAGGTCGTCGCCGTTCTCGCGGCTAAAGCGGACGACGTCGATGACGCGGCCGTAAGCGCCGTGAGGCATCTTAAGGGAGGTGTCACGAACGTCGTGAGCCTTGGCACCGAAGATGGCGCGCAGCAGGCGCTCCTCGGCGGTCAGAGCGCTCTCGCCCTTAGGCGTGACCTTGCCGACCAGGATGTCGCCAGGGCCGACCTCGGCGCCGATGCGGATGATGCCGTCCTCGTCGAGGTTGGCAAGCATGTCCTCGGAGAGGTTCGGGATCTCGCGGGTGATCTCCTCGGGGCCGAGCTTGGTGTCGCGGGCGTCGATCTCGTGACGGGTGATGTTGATGGTCGTCAGCAGGTCCTCGGCCACCAGGCGCTCGGACACGACGATACCGTCCTCGTAGTTAAAGCCTTCCCACGGCATGTAGGCCACGGTGAGGTTCTGGCCCAGTGCGAGCTCGCCGTGATCGGTCGAAGGACCGTCGGCCAGAGGCTCGCCCTGCTCAACGGTGTCACCGACGCGCACGAGCGGACGGTGGTTGATGCAGGTGGACTGGTTGGAGCGCTGGTACTTGGCCAGGTGATACTCATCCATGCCGCCGGCATGCTTGACGATGATCTTGGCGGCGTCGGCAAAGATGACCTCGCCGGCGTTCTTGGCCAGGGTGACCTCGCCGGAGTCCAGAGCGGCGCGGCGCTCCATGCCGGTACCGACATAGGGAGCGGCGGGGTGAACCAGCGGCACGGCCTGACGCTGCATGTTAGCGCCCATCAGCGTACGCTTGGCGTCGTCGTGCTCGAGGAACGGGATCAGCGTGGCTGCGACGGAGAGCATCTGACGCGGCGAGACGTCCATGTAATCGACGTCCTCGACAGGCACGTCGGCGGGAGCGCCGAAGGAGCCGTCGAAGTCGCGGGTACGGGCGATCACAGTGTGCGGGCGGACAAGCTTGCCCTCGGCATCGGTCGTGATGAATTCGTTGGTCTTAGGATCGAGCGGCGTGTTGGCCGGCGCGATGACGTGCTTCTCTTCCTCGTCAGCGGTCATCCAGTCGATCTGGTCGGTGGCAACGCCGTTCTCGACGCGACGGAACGGGGCCTCGATGAAGCCATACTCGTTGACGCGGGCGTAGAGGGCGAGCGAGCCGATCAGGCCGATGTTGGGGCCTTCGGGGGTCTCGATCGGGCACATGCGGCTGTAGTGCGAGTTATGAACGTCGCGGACGGCCGTCGGCACGTTGGTGCGGCGGCTGGAGCCCGACTTGTGGCCGGCAAGACCACCAGGGCCGAGTGCGGACAGACGGCGCTTGTGGGTCAGACCGGTCAGGGGGTTCGCCTGGTCCATGAACTGCGAGAGCTGCGAGGAACCGAAGAACTCCTTGATGGAGGCCACGATCGGGCGAATGTTGATGAGCGACTGCGGGGTGATCTCGTCGATGTCCTGGGAGCTCATGCGCTCACGGACGACGCGCTCCATACGGCTCATGCCGATACGGAACTGGTTGGCGACGAGCTCGCCGACGGTACGGATGCGGCGGTTGCCAAAGTGGTCGATGTCGTCGACCTTGAAGCCCTGCTCGCCGGCAGCGAGGGACAGCAGGTAGCGCAGCGTCGCGACGATATCCTCGTCGGTGAGCACCGTGACCTCTTCCTCGGTGGTGAGGTTGAGCTTTTTGTTGACCTTGTAGCGACCGACGCGGGCCAGGTCGTAGCGCTGCGGGTTAAAGAGCAGACCCTCGAGCAGGCTGCGGGAAGCGTCCACGGTGGGAGGCTCGCCCGGGCGCAGGCGACGGTAGATCTCGATGAGGGCGTCCTCGCGAGTGAGGGCGGTGTCGCGCTCCAGGGTGCGCTTGATCACATCGGAGTTGCCGAGCAGCTCGATGATGTCGTCGTTGGTGACGGCGATGCCAAGGGCGCGCAGGAACATCGTGGCGCTCTGCTTGCGCTTACGGTCGATGGAGACCATGAGCTGGTCGCGCTTGTCGACCTCAAACTCAAGCCAGGCACCGCGGGACGGGATAATCTGGGCCTTGTAGATCTGCTTGCCCGAATCCATCTCGGAGCTGTAGTACACGCCCGGGGAGCGGACGAGCTGCGAGACGACGATACGCTCGGTACCGTTGATGATAAAGGTGCCCTGATCGGTCATCATGGGGAAGTCGCCCATGAAGACGAGCTGCTCCTTGATCTCGCCGGTCTCCTTGTTGGTGAGACGGACGTCGGTCAGAAGCGGAGCCTGATAGGTCATATCCTTCTCGCGGCACTCCTCGACGGTGTGCGCGGGGTCGCCGAACTGATGCTCGCCGAAGGTAACCTCGAGAACATGGTTCTGGCTCTGGATGGGGCTGGATTCCTTGAACGCCTCACGAAGGCCCTCGTCCTTAAAACGCTCAAAGGATTCCCTTTGAACAGAGATAAGGTTGGGGAGCTCCATGGCCTCCGGGATTTTCCCGAAGCTGACGCGCTTGCGCTCAGTGGCAGTGTATGCGTAGGTCACCAGGTTTTTCCTCCTTCACGGAAATGCTCGGTGGGTTGGCGAGGCATGGCTTCGCCAGTTATCGCAAACTAATAGTTTATCAGGTACCGACCGTTGGGCAAGAAAAGCCTTGACGCGATTGAGTTTTTGGAGTAGCAAAGTTTTTCGACAGAAAATACGCAGGTAGATAGGTGTGCATCGAACACCTGTTCATATATTTTCTGTGAACGAGCCTGCTGGTGCTGGCCGCTGAACGGCGGAATGGCAGCGAGGGTTGGCCGGACGGAAATTACATCCCGTTTTGAGGCCCCAAACTGGGACGCAGTTTCCGGTTGAGCCCTGTTTGGGAAAGCACATCCCATTCTGAGCCTAAATTCCGGGTCGCAGTTTCCGCTAGGGGCCTCAGCTGGAAAGCGCGTCCCAGAATTCGGCCAAATTGTGGGTCGCACTTTCCGGGGCTAAGCTGTAGCTCGCATAAAAAACGGGTGCAGACCGAAGTCCGCACCCGTAAATGTCGATGCCCGAAGGCTTATTTGCGCATCAAACCGCCGCGCTCGTCGATGGCGTCCCAGAAGGCGCTGGCAAAGCGAGGGTCGCTTGCGGCCATGAGGGCGTTGGTGGCCATCCAGCCAGACGGGGTACCGGTGTCGTAGCCCGAAAGTGGATCGATGACGACAGCGTACATGGCCTCGCGGTCGAGCGAGCGGGCCATGGCGTCGGTAAGCTGGATCTCGCCGCCCTTGCCGGCCTGCTGATCGGCGAGCAGGTCCATGACCAGCGGGCTCAGCAGGTAACGACCGACGATGTACAGGTTGGACGGAGCCGCCTCGGGAGCGGGCTTCTCGACCAGACCGCCGATGCGCCAGACAGCGCCCGGCTCGGCATCGGCAACGCCCTCGGCGCCCTCGAGCGAACCGACGCGCTCGCCGGCGATAACGCCGTAGCGGCTGACTTCCTCGGGCGAGCAAGCAGCGACAGCGATAACCGAAGCGCCACCGTGCTCCTTGGAAACGGCGAGCATCTTGTCGCAGATGTCGCGGTTAGGCACAACGTAGTCGCCCAGAAGAACCA
This sequence comes from Collinsella sp. TF07-1, assembly GCF_003437235.1. NCBI lineage: Bacteria > Bacillati > Actinomycetota > Coriobacteriia > Coriobacteriales > Coriobacteriaceae > Collinsella > Collinsella sp. TF07-1. The sequence goes on along the minus strand of NZ_QSRV01000009.1, from coordinate 81,981 downwards.
GGAAGTTCTCCCCTGCCACGGCGTCGGCAGCAGAGCGGATAGCATGGCCGAGGCCCTTGGGCTCGTACTGATAACGGAAGTCGACCGGCATACCGCCAGCGTGGGCGACGGCATCGGCATAGGCGTTCTTGCCGCGCTCGCGCAGCAGGTTCTCGAGCGAGCGATCGGGCTGGAAGTAGTTCAGTAGCTCGGGCTTACCGGGAGAAGTAACGATGATGGCATCATCGACCTCCTCGGGGTCGAGGGCCTCCTCGACGACATACTGGATGACCGGCTTGTCGAGCACCGGCAGCATCTCTTTGGGCGTGCACTTGGTACCAGGCAGAAAACGCGTGCCAAGACCGGCGGCGGGGATGATTGCCTTCATGTTATTCAAAGATCCTTTCGCAGGCGCAAAAGCGCCCCATGCGTGCGGCACACAGCCGCAGACCAAATTGCGATACCCAAGCATCTTACCGCTGGAACTATATGTCGCTACAAGGCAGAGACAATTCTTCAGCAGGTCAACGCAAATTATTGCTCGAATGGTGCAATTTTATTGCCCAACGGCAGGGCACCCGATACGACGCAAATCACAGAACATGGCAGATTGAGCAACCGATGCCGAGGGACCGAAAAACAAAAAAGACGGGGCTCGCAATGCGAACCCCGTCTGCAAAGGAATCTGGCGAGAAAGCCTGATTACTTGAGGGTGACAGCAGCGCCAGCAGCCTCGAGCTTCTCCTTGGCAGCCTCGGCGTCCTCCTTCTTGGCACCCTCGAGAACAGCCTTGGGAGCGCCCTCGACGACCTCCTTGGCCTCCTTCAGGCCAAGGTTGGTGAGCTCACGGACGGCCTTGATGACCTGGATCTTGTTGTCGCCGAAGCCCTCGAGCACGACGTCAAACTCGGTCTTCTCCTCGGCCTCAGCAGCGCCAGCAGCGGGAGCGGCGACAACAGCGGCAGGAGCAGCGGCGGAAACGCCGAAGGTGTCCTCGATAGCCTTGACGAGCTCGGAAGCCTCGAGAAGGGTCATTTCCTTAAGAGCATCGATGATCTCATCGGTGGTAAGCTTAGCCATTTCTAAGTCCTTTCGGTTTCCGTGCGGATGCACGGAGATCAGTTAAAACACGGCGCGAATGCGCCAGGGGTGCGGCGTTGCCGCCGCGGGTGAAAACAGCGACTAGGCTGCCTTCTGCTCGGAGACCTGCTGGATCGAACGAGCGAGACCAGAGGAAACGCCGTTGACGCAGACAGCGATGTCGCGAGCGAAACCGGAGATGAGACCGGCGATCTGGCCGAGAAGCTGATCCTTGGTGGGCAGCTCGGCGATAGCCTTAACATCATCAGCGGAAACGGCCTTGCCGTCGGAGATACCGCCCTTGATCTCAAGGACGCCCTTGGACTTAGCGGAGAAGTCCTTAAGGGCCTTAGCGGCCTCGACCGGCTCGGTCTCGTAGAACACATAAGCGACGGGGCCGGCGAGGATCTCGTCGATCTCGGGCTGCTCCTGGTTCTTGAGAGCGATCTTGACCAGGTTGTTCTTGTAGACCTTCATCTCGGCGCCGCACTCGCGAAGCTGATGACGCAGCTCCTGAGCCTGCTTAACCGTCAGACCGTTGTAGTTGACGACGAACAGACCGGCGTTCTCGGCGATACGAGACTCGATCTCTGCAACCTTGTCGATTTTGTACTGCTGGGGCATGAATTACACCTCCTCGAATTCTTTCCGGGCACGGTCCGCCACAAGGACGTGACGGGGGCATGTCCAAAAAGAAAGCCCCCGCGCTGCATGAGCGACGGGGGCGAGAAGACATATCTACTCGACCACCTCGGCTGGCGGGATATCCCATTAAGCTCGCGGGCGATGCCCGTTTGCACCGGCTGTCTCTGGCAGCGGATTCGTGCGTGAACCGAAAGTATTATGGCGGGGACCCCGGCGTCGGTCAACGGGAAACCGGGCTGCACACAATTCCACCATCCGGCCGCACCGCCGAAGGCCAGGCGCAAGGTTTTCGCTCGGTCAGGTCCTGGGCTCGCACGAAGAGCACATTAAGTGCTCTTCGGCTCGTGCGG
>NZ_QSRV01000009.1:0-79917 GCF_003437235.1 Collinsella sp. TF07-1 | reverse complement strand
GGGGCGAGAAGACATATCTACTCGACCACCTCGGCTGGCGGGATATCCCATTAAGCTCGCGGGCGATGCCCGTTTGCACCGGCTGTCTCTGGCAGCGGATTCGTGCGTGAACCGAAAGTATTATGGCGGGGACCCCGGCGTCGGTCAACGGGAAACCGGGCTGCACACAATTCCACCATCCGGCCGCACCGCCGAAGGCCAGGCGCAAGGTTTTCGCTCGGTCAGGTCCTGGGCTCGCACGAAGAGCACATTAAGTGCTCTTCGGCTCGTGCGGAATCTACGAAAACCTTGCGCCTGGCCTTCGGCGGCGCGGCCTGCGGTGACTTTGGGGCAGCCCGGTTTCCCGTTGGCCGGCGCCCCCACTCATAAGCCTTAAGTCGGTGGGCTGATGTGTTGCGTCCCTGATGGCTACAGGGTTGAGACGAAGGTGGATAGGCGGTGGAGGCCTTCGTCCAGGTTTTCGTCGGAGACGCAGTAGCTGAGGCGGATGTGGCCTTCGGTTCCGAAGCAATCTCCGGGGACTAGGGCTATGTTGGCTTCTTTGATGGCTTTGATGCAGAAGGCTTCGCTTGTTAGGCCGTACTGTTTGATGCTCGGGAAAGCGTAGAAGGCTCCTGCGGGCTCTACTACGTCGAGGCCCATGGCGTATAAGGCTGCGAGGACGCGTTCGCGGCGGGCTCGGTAGACTTTGAGCATGGGGGTTGGGTCGACGGTCAGGGCTCGGGCTGCGGCGTCCATTTCGAAGGAGACGGCACTCGATACTAGGTATTGGTGAGCTTTTGCGATCTCGGCGATGACGGGTGCCGCTGCCGCGAGCCAACCCAGGCGCCAGCCGGTCATGGCCCAGGGCTTAGAGAAGCTCTCGATGACCACCGTCTGGTCGCGCAGCTCCGGGTGGCGCTGGGCAAAGCGCTCGTAGCCATCCACATAGACCAGACGGTTGTATACGTCGTCGCAGACTACGTAGATGCCCGCCTGCTCTGCCACGCGCGCCACGGCGTCGAGCGATGCCGTGTCGAGGATGCAACCCGTGGGATTGTTGGGCGAGCAGATGACGATGGCCTTGGTCGCCGGGGTCACACAGGCGCGAAGCGCATCCTCGTCAATCTGGAATTGCGCAGGCTCCGTATCCAAGAAGACCGCCTTGGCGTGGTTGGCCACGACGATGCTCTCGTACAGGCCAAAGGCGGGCGTGGGGATAATGACCTCGTCGCCGGGGTTGAGCATAGCCATAAATGTTGCCGACAGGGCCTCGGTCGCGCCGTCGGTCAGGATGACCTCATCGGCGGAAAACGCCAGACCCGCGTCACCCATATATTCGGACAGTGCCTCGCGCAGGGCGGGGCGACCGTTGTTGGGCGGATAGTGCGTGTCGCCGCGGTCCAACGAAGCAGTCACCTCGGCGCTAACCACATCGGGCGTGGGAAAATCGGGCTCACCGAGCGCAAGCGCAATGCATCCCGGATGCTGCGCGGCGAGTGCGTTAATCCGACGGATGCCGGAGGGCTTGAGCGTGGCAAGCGAGGTGTTCATGGGCAGACGCATGACGTTCCTTTCGTAAGGGTTGCACTAGGATAGCGCGGCGGGACGCCGCCGGACGGTGTAACCTAAACGGAAACCAACCGGAAAGGAGGCGGCATGGAGACGACCGCACGCGGCGATGTACCAAAAACGCTGCAAACCATTGCGTATATCAGTATTCCCAAGAGCGCCGATCTTGAGTTTTTGCTCTGGGACCTGCAGGATGCCATCGCCGCCTATGCACAGATTTCCGGCACCGCACTCCCCCATCCAGTCGACTTGGAGGCGGATGATGCCGGCAGCGTTGCCGGTACCGCCGATGGCATTGTGTTCGCCGTTGAAGATGCACCCAATGATGAAGCGATGGCGCCCATTGAGCAGGTGCTCGACCGCTTTGGCGGCGCAGGGACGCGTGCCTACGTTGTTGTCCAGGCCGACATCGGCGGCCTGGAGCGAGCACACGGGCTCGTCGTGCGTCTGCGAGCGGCGTGCGACCTTCGTGGGCTGTCATGGTGCGGCGGCGTTGTCGCCTGTACCGGCAGCGGCTTCGCGGCGCTTCGTCACTCACCGCGCATGGGGCTCTTGCGGCGACCGTTTTCGGAAGCGATGGACAAGCTCGTAGGCGCCGTTCGTATGGGCTGTTCGGTTGAGCATGCGCAGCGACTTGGTGGTGGTAATGCCGAGGACGTCGACGCCGACGGCATGGCTTGCGCCGAGCCAGCCGTGCCCGTGCCGATCTGGCGAGGCGTTCTGAAACGCCTCGGCGCCCGCACTCAATCAATAATCTAAATTAATGAGCTGCCCAGTCAACGGCTTCACTCCAACGCTCGACAAGCCGCTCCAAACGCCACGCCGCGTTGGCAGGACTCGTCGACGGCAGCACGATGGCGGGTAGCCCCGTCCGCTCTTGTAGATAGCGTTTGTAGAGCCGTCCGGCCGTGCCGCCGTTGCAAACAACGATCTCGATCGGCGTGGCATCCACAATGCGTTCAATATGTGCCGGCACAACGTTTTTGATGCTAGCGTCACTCGAGCCCTTAATGTCGCAGCTCTCGATCACGTCCCACAGGGCCACACCGCCGTTGAGCAGCATAGCCCGCTTGGCAGCAATCGAGGCGGCGAGCGTCGCGGGCTCGCCGCTCGCCAAAGAGTCTCCCTCGTTGGGCGGCACGGGCGCACCAAGGCACGCGGCCATCACACGCCAAAAGCGGTTCTGCGGATTGCCATAGTAGAAGGCATTGGCACGCGAGAGCACCGAGGGAAACGACCCCAGCACCAAAACGCGCGAGCGCTGGTCGAACACAGGCTCAAACCCATGCTCAATATGTTGATAGTCCTCGTCAGACACGGCCATGGGCTAGGCTCTCAACAGATAGCGCACCTCGTAGGGTGCAAGCTCAAGGGTACCCGTCAGCTCGACCGTGGGCGCATCGTCGGCAAGCAGGTCGACAAAGGACCCGTTGAGCTCGCCGGCGCCAAAGGTGTAAGGCTCGCCCACGGCGTTCACCGCCACGAGCACCGTCGCGTCATCACAGGCGCGCTCGAACAGCAGCTGCTTGTTCTGGATCACCACGTTGCGATAGGCACCGTAGTTGAGAGCACAGGCCGCCGCGTCATCGGCCGAGCGAAGGTGCGCAAGCTGCGTGATGAACGCCGTCAGCTCGTTGGGCGCAGGCTCATCGAGCGCAGGTCGCAGCGCCCAGTCACCATCGGGGCCGCCCTTTTCGCCGGCAATCCCCCACTCGCTGCCATAGTAGACGCACGGAATGCCCGGCATGCCAAAGAGCATGCCATAGACGGGACGCAGGCACGACTTGTCGGTGAGGATGCTTGCCAGGCGCGGCACGTCGTGGTTGTCGACAAACGACAGCAGGTGCTTGCCGCGGTAGATGCACCACGGATCGCCGCCAAACTGGCGATGCAGCGAATGCGCGATCTCGAACATATTGACCGAGTTAAAGCTGGAGTACAGGCCCTTGTAGCATTCGTAGTTGGTGCAGGAGTCGAGCATCTCGTCGTTGACGATCTGGTTGTAGTCACCGTGAAGCGTCTCGCCGATCAGCACAAAGTCGGGCTTGAGCTCACGGGTAAAGGCGTGCAGGCGACGCATAAAGTCGCGGTCGAGCATATAGGCAACGTCCAGGCGCAGGCCGTCGACGCCAAAGACCTCGGCCCAGCGGCGCACGGACTCGAGCAGGTAATCGACCACGGCGGGGTTTTGCAGGTTGAGCTTCACGAGCTCAAAATGGCCTTCCCAGCCCTCGTACCAAAAGCCGTCGCCATAGCAGGAATCGCCGTCAAAGCTGATGTGGAACCAATCCTTGTACGGCGAGTCCCACTTACGCTCCTGCACATCGCGGAAGGCCCAAAAGCCACGGCCCACATGGTTGAAGACGGCATCGAGCACCACGCGGATGCCATGGGCGTGCAGCGTCTCGCATACGGCGGCAAAATCGGCATCCCCGCCCAGGCGGCGGTCGATATGGCGCAGGCTGCGAGTATCGTAGCCGTGGCTATCAGACTCGAGCGGCGGGTTAATCAGCACAGCGCCAATACCGAGTTTTTGCAGGTAGTCGGCCCATTGGGCGATCTTCATGATGGGCGCATCGGGGTTGGGCGCAGCGTTGGCAGCCTGGGCGAGCTCATCCTCGGCAACGGGCGCGGCGTTTTCGCGCGGAGCTCCGCAAAAGCCCAGCGGATAGATCTGATAGAACGTCGTCTCGTATGCCCACATAGCAACCTCCCGGCAAGCTCAACACAACGATATCCATTGTATGCCCGGCTTGTATCCTCTCCCCCAAAATAAGTTGCGGTGAAATAGTTCCTGCTTTGGCCTTCAGAGGCCTTAAACAGGAACTATTCCACCGCAACTGATGAGAGGACGTGATTAGGCAACGGGTTTGGCACGGCGTATGGCCGGGAACAGTACGGTGATGGCGAGGATGACGCCCACGACGGTAATCGCCCCGCCCACGAAGCCAATCCAAGCGATACCGGGACCCGAAACCACGGCTCCGCCGATCGCGGTGCCCGTGCCGATACCAAGGTTAAACAGGCCCGAGAAGATCGACATGGCGACGGCCGACGAGTCCGCCGGCGTGTACTTGATGAGCTCGGCCTGAAACGCCACGTTAAAGGCCGTGGCGCAGCAGCCCCATAGTGCGCAGACGGCAAGCACCAACACGAGCGCCGAGGCTGCGGGGGCCATAAGCAGCAGAGCCACCGGCACGCCGGAGAGCGTGATAGCCAAGAACGGGAAGCGATGCCCATCGAACAGGCGGCCAAACAGCCAGCTTCCGAGCAGACCAGAACAGCCAAACGCCGTCAGCGTCATGGTGATGGCACCCGCATCGACGTGCGCGACCTGCGCCAGGAAGGGCTCGATATAGCTGTAGCTTGCGTAATAGCCGGTCGCCATAAAGACCGTGACCGCGTAGAGCGCGATCAGGAACGGGTTCTTGAGCAGCTCGGGCAGCTGCTTAACGGTAAAGCGCTCACCCGCCGGCATGGCCGGGAACACCGCTGCCTGGTACACCACCGCGGCGGCAGAGAAGACCCCGACCACGGCAAACGTCATGCGCCAGCCCACGGCCAGGCCGATGGCACGACCGAGGGGCAGGCCGAAAATCTGCGCGATAGACGAGCCCGTGGCGATCATGCTGATGGCGAGCGCCCCGTGGCGGGCGTCAACCAGGCGCGAGGCCATAATCGAGGCGACCGACCAGAACACGGCATGTGCGCAAGCGACCACCAGGCGCGCACAGACCAGGATGGGATATGTCGGTGCCACAGCGGACAGGAACTGACCCAGAGAAAACACGGCGAGCACGCCGAGCAGCATCCACTTGAACTCAAAGCGCGAGGCAAACACCATGAGTGGCAGCGACAGCAGCATGACGCCCCAAGCATAGACCGAGATCATGATGCCTGCCTGGGCCTCGGTGAGCGAGAACGATGCGGCGATATCAGTCAGAAGGCCGATGGGCATAAACTCCGACGTGTTGAACACGAACGCGCAGCAGGCGAGCCCGATAAGCGGGAGCCACTGACTGAGTGCGATACCACCTTGCTTTGTTTGAGCCATATAGGAAAACCTCTCCGATCATCTAGAGCGGTGGGCGATTATAGCAATGAGAAGTCTATAAAATGAGCAACAAAAGAATTCTTGGAAAACGATCGTTAACAGATGGCGCGCCAATTCTGCTTAGAAAGCAAGGTACGCAGAAACTCAATGTCGAAAACGCGGCTTCATCTTCGGGCTATCGCGCCTGCTCGGATACGCACAAGGACACCCCCATGAGCACGTCAATTTCGAGCCAACTCGCAACCGCACAATGAACTAGCAAAAGCAGCATATAAGCAAACGCCCCATAATAAAGTCCCTCATGTACAAGCGCCGTCACTGAAAGTGCCGACGGCAGCGCCGCACTCGAAACTACCCATCCAACAAGAACCTGGATAGCGCAACTTGCAACCAGGTTCCATGCCACCAGCAGCGTTGCGGGACGCGCGATTTCCCTGCAGGAGGAACGAAGCACCGTGACCGAACGCATGATGTAGCGTGGTGCAAACCGAATGCCTCGTAGTCCCCTCTGCTCCACGTCCGCATCTTCAATTAACACGAATACGAACGACGCGGAAAGAAGCGTCACGATTACTGCCACCACAAGCGAGCACAACACCCCGAGCTGGCTGCTCGCAAGCGAGGCAAAGACTACAATTGCCGATAAAATCAAGTGAACCAAATAAATTAGCAGCGCCCCAGAAATCTGGAGGGGAACCGTCGAGGCCAAGAGATAAACCGGAGGGGTTCGAGCAGGTTGCACCGTCTCTTTGGACCGGTCGACGGCAAATAATGAAAAAGCCACATTCGATAGAAGCAGGTTTAAAAAGGCCGCGACCACAGTGCAAATAAGCGTAATGGACGGATTGATATAGGCGAGCTCAGTTGCAACGTTTGATACACCAATTTGAAGCGCGCTCATAACAAACAAGGGGATATATAACGCCATCGTGCAGCCACTCCGGCATCCCTTCGCCCGATCGCCCGATTCCAGAAAGACATTGAAGTTCTCTCGCAAGTTCACTCTATACCCGTTTTCTTACTAGGCAGGGCGAACGAGCGCCAATATAAACGCCGGTCCGCCCATCCATGATTTCTAGTTTTAACGTCCAGACTAGTCTGTCCAGCCGTCGATGTAGTCGCGGTTAAGCTCAAAGTACTGCGCGGCGATGTCTTTCGCCAAGGAGTACGAATTAACGAGCGGGTGCATCGCGAGGCTCTCGACAATGTCGCGCTTCGATCGGTTAACGATGCCACGCGCCACGGTGCGCTCGTAGTACTTGACGCGACGAATCAATTCGAGGTTTCCCGCGGGCACAGAATCGGCTTCGACGCGATGCGGTACACAGCCATCGGTGGAGATATCGCACGTTGACTCGATGACATCTGTATCGAGAAGGCCGGGGATGGCGCCATTGTTGGGGGTGCACAGGATCATCTGCTGCGTCTTGCCAGAGCGAGCAATATCCATGAAACGGAGCGCAACACCTGCGTATCCGCCAGCATCTTTGCCGTACACGTCAAACGTCCACGGCTTGTCGCGGTGAATACCTGTCTCGGCCGCCATGTAGTTGTTTTCGCGCATTCCGTACCACTTCTCAAAGCACGCGAGGCCCTTTTCGAAGTCGTTCTCAATATCGATAGATGCAAGCTCGCTCGTCATTTCTCGATTAATTTCTTCGATTAGTTCGCCGCGCGTCTGGGGCGAAGAGAGAACGTTGGCAACGGCGCGCTCGCGATAGTAGAAATAGTATAGGTACTCATTTGGCACGCATCCGCGATTTAGAACGAGATCCTTCTCGAAGAACCTAAGATCCGTATGAGCATATGCCCCGTCGTCGTGGATCAAGTCGGGCATGATGTCCTCGCCGTCAACCGTCACATTGCGGAAGAACGAGAGGTGGTTGAGTCCATAGCACTCGCCCTGAACCGATGCGGGATCAACGCCTTTATACTCGGCAAACTGATGCAACATGCCCGAGGGGGCATCGCAAATGCCATAAGTAAAATCGTAGCCCATATCGCGTAAGGCCTGAGATACGACGCCAGCGGGATTAGTAAAGTTAAACACCTTGACGCCCGGCTTTGCGTACTTCTTGATTAACTCGCAATACGAAGCAAGCGCAGGGACGGAGCGCATGGCAAAAGACACGCCGGCTGCGCCAGTCGTCTCTTGGCCAAGAACCCCATGTGAGAGAGCAATGCGCTCATCGCGAACGCGCATATGGTCCCCACCGACGCGAATCGTCGTGATCACGTAATCGGCGTCCTTAACGGCCTCGACTGCATCGCCCGTCAATGAAAAATTAAGCGTGGGGCAAAGCATGCCCGAGACATGGGCGGCAAGGCCACCGTAGATGCGCAGCTTCTCGGGATCATTGTCCATAAACACGAGTTCATCGATTCCAAGCGATGACGCCTGCTGGGCTATGCTCTTTGCCAAAAACATGGAGCGGACGCCACCGCCGCCTATGACCGTAAGTTTCATATCGAAACCCCCAATTAGCACATTCAATATTGCATGGTTCGCCTGTGTATGGATATTGTATCCAGCATGGAGGGCCGCTTCCCGCCCCGGCTGCAAGGCGGGAAAGGAATTCCCCAAGGAGTTATTATTTACGCAACGGAAGCGGCCACACACGTCCGGCGGGAAGGGAGCACCGATGGTTGATAAAAAGCAGATTTCCAAGCTCTACTCAGCCGCAAAGCTATCCGAAACCGAGCAAAGCGTACTCGAATACCTGCTCAACAATATCGACACCCTCGATGATATTGGCATAAAACCCGTCGCCATGGCATGCTTTACCAGCATGACGACAGTCATCAGGCTTTCGAAAAAGCTCGGCTACCGTGGCTACCGCGAAATGATGTACGATCTCAAGCACCTTCAGCATGTCTCCCGCGAAATGAATCAATCACTCAAAGACAGTAGCGTCCACTTCGTATGCCACACCGGAGATGTAGACGTATTCATCGCCGCACTGCATCGCAACAGAATGATCGGAGTAAACGGAGAGGGCTTCTCACGCATCGTTGCGCAGTACATGGCGACCAAGCTCGTTGGACTTGGCTTTTTGGCCGTCATACAGGACTTCCTAGAAACCGATCAGTTTGTCGAATCCAACCGAAATACGCTCAGCTGCATGATGCTCATATCCAAATCGGGCCAGACAGAAGCCATCCTGGAAACCGCAAGGGCATGCCACGACGTGGGCATTACGACCCTCGCGTTTACCGGCAACGAAGACAGCGAGCTCGCCAAGACGGCAGACGCGATCTTTACGATACATGACGATCACCCAATGGATCTTAAGAACGTTAAGCCTAACTGCTTTACCGGAAGTTGTATTCTCGCATTCGAAGAACTATTGAGTATCTGCCTTGACAATCTAAAACAAGAAGGCTTGGCTCCCTAAATCATGCGATAGGAAGCCAAGCCCTGGAATTGCGCTATGCAATTGAAAGCCACTTGCGCGTTTTACTCGTCACCGAGAACTTCGTGCACCTCAGAAGCGACTTCGCCGACACGAGGACCGTAAATGACCTGGATTGCCTTGTCGCTCAGGCGGATAACGCCCATAGCTTCAAGATTCTTGGTGAACACCTCGTCGTCTGCAACCTTAGAACCATCCTTGACAATCACGCGAAGACGTGAGATGCAGTTGTCAAGATCATCAATGTTGTCGGCTCCACCAAGCGCTTCGACAATGCCAACAGCAAGCGCGCTGTCCTTGGTCGCACGGCCCTGGACTGCCTTCTCGGGAGTGCTATCAGACTCGCCCTTTGCCTCAGCGGCCTTTGCCTCGAACTCGGCTCTGCTGTTGATCAACTCAATATCGTCACCATCGTCTCGACCGGGCGTCTTGATATCGAACTTAGTAATAAAGAACCGGAAGAGGAAGAAAGCTGCCAGGAAAAAGGCGGGGAGCAGAATAAGGTACGGAAGCAGATTAAGCTTCTCGGGGCGGAATAAGAATGGGATCAGGTCCTTGATATTTCCCTGGTACACCGAAACGCCCATTGCCTCCGAGAGAACTTCACCCAGTCCGGAAAGCGGAGCGTAAACGCCAAAGTAGAGCCAGGGGGCGGCAAACAGGAACGTAAAGAGAATAGGCTCCGTAACGCCAAAGAAAACAGTCGAAATCACTGTGGGGATTAAAAGACCAGCAACCTTCTTGCGGTTCTGGGGCTTGGCACAAGACCACATAGCAAGGGCGATGCCCGGGAACAACGCGTAATCGTTAATGCCATAGCCAGCCATGAAGGCCCTAACCAAGAGCTTGTCGCTACTGGGAGAAGCGAGCTGTGCAAGCTGAATAGCGCTATTGCCCACCACGCGCGTTCCGTCGACGACCATGGAGCCGCCAAGCTCAGTCCAATACATGGGCGTCTCGAGCAGCGGATGCAAGCCAAACGGCACAAGGCTCTCGAGCACCCAGCGATAGACAAACGTACCGACCAGACCGGAGCCTTTCACGAACGTCGCAATACCCGAGAAGCATCCACCGATGACGGGCCAAACGAAGTACATGATGCCGCCCAGGACGCCACCGGCGACCAGCGATACAATGGGAACCGTTCGACTGCCCGCAAAAAACGCCAGCGCCGTTGGAAGCTTGGTCTTGTAAAAACGGCCGGTGATCCAGGCGACCAGGCAGCCCACGATAATGCCGCCAAAGACACCAGAGCTGTAGCCAAAAAAGCCGAGCGAGGTAGTGTAGAGTGCGGACTGCTCACTCGCCTGAATGGACGTAAGGCCGACCTTCTGAAGAGCTTCCACCGTTGTATTGTCGGCAGCCAAGCCAGCTGCTCCAAGCAGAATCTCAACCGTCTTGAGCATGGTGAGATAGCAGACAAGGGCAGAAAAGGCAGCCCAGCCCTTCTCTTTGCGAGACAAGGAGAAGGCGCAGCCGACGGCAAACAAAACACCGAGGTTTCCAATGATTACCTCGCCGAGACCCTTAAATACCGAGAAGAACGTAAAGAGCGGCGAAGCGGCATACCAGTCCCAATTAACGCCAAGGGACACAAGGGTCAGTTCGGTCGTAAAAACGCTACCGATACCCAAAAAGAGACCGGAAATGGCAATGAGCGTAATCGGAACGAGCATTGCCTTTCCGAACGATTGGAATTTTTCTTTCATCAATTCCCTCCTCAATGAGCCTCTACAAACGACTATTGCACCCCACGTCCCCACACAGGCGAAACGGAAGACATGTTCGGCAATAGACACAAAGTGATTGTAGAAAGGGGCACACAAAATGCGCATCGGCATCGCGTAATGCGGTTAAATCGACCGACGATTGCAAGTATTTACGAATCCGTAAACGGCAGCAAATAGGCAGCGAACGGCAACCTGCAGCGTAGGACAGTCCCCGCAGGCCGACAATTACCGGTATTTTGGCTCATATTTATTGAATTGTTGCTCGCCCAAAAGCGCGGAGCATCAACGCGCCCCTAAGCCAACCCCAGCAATATGCCCGCCGAATGCACGACAAACGCCACGATCCAGGCGACCGTCACCTGAAACGCGAATACGGCCACGGCATAGCGCGCGCCCAACTCGCTCTTGACGGCGCCGATGGATGCCACGCAAGGCGGGTACAGCAGCGTAAAGACCAAGAACACGTAGGCGGTAAACGGCGAAAACATGGCTGACAGTGCCGCGGGAGAGGTTGCGCCCAAAAGCACCGTGAGCGTCGAGATGACGCTCTCTTTGGCAATAAGTCCGGTGACGAGCGCCGTGGATGCACGCCAGTCGCCAAAACCGAGCGGGGCCAGCACCGGCGCGATGATGCTACCCAGACCAGCAAGCAGGCTTTGCGACTGGTCGGCGACCACGTTAAAGCGGATATCGAACGTCTGCAGGAACCAGATGACCACCGTAGCGGCAAAGATAATGGTAAAGGCCTTGGTGATGAAGTCCTTGGCCTTATCCCATGCCAGCATCACCGTCGTCTTGACGCTCGGCAGGCGGTAATTGGGAAGCTCCATGATAAACGGAACCGGGTCGCCCTTAAATGCCGTGCGGTTGAGCACCAAAGCCGCGATGCAGCCGACCACGATGCCGATCAGATAGAGCGAGACCATGGCGGGAACTGTCGCTTGCGGGAAAAACGCCCCGCACAACAGACCGTAGACCGGCAGCTTGGCCGAGCAGCTCATAAACGGCGTGAGCATGACCGTCATCTTGCGGTCGTGCTCGGATGGGAGCGTACGGGTCGACATGATAGCCGGCACGGTGCAGCCAAAACCGACGAGCATGGGCACGAAGCTACGGCCCGACAGGCCAAAACGACGCAGCACCTTATCCATGACAAAGGCAACGCGCGCCATGTAGCCCGAGTCTTCCAGAATGGAGAGGAACAAAAAGAGCACGACGATAATCGGCAGGAAGGTCAGCACGCTGCCCACGCCCGTAAGCACGCCGTCAACAGCCAGCGAGCGCACCACGTCGTTGGTGCCGAACGCCTTGAGGCCCGCATCGGCCGAGGCGATGACGGCAGCGATGCCGTCCTCCATGAGCCCTTGCAACGCCGCGCCGATCACGCCAAACGTCAGCCAAAAGACGAGGCCCATGATCACCAGGAACGCCGGAATGGCTGTGTAACGACCTGTCAGGATGCGGTCAATCTTGACGGAGCGCACGTGCTCGCGGCTCTCGTGCGGCTTGACGACGCAACGCCCGCACACGTCGCCGATAAAGCTAAAACGCATATCGGCCAGCGCAGATAGGCGGTCGGTGCCGGCCTCGCCCTCCATCTGGGTGATGATGTGCTCGATAGCGTCGAGCTCATTGCGATCCAGGTGAAGCGCCTCGGTTACCAGCTCATCGCCCTCGACCAGTTTGGTCGCCGCAAAGCGCACCGGAATGTGCGCCGTCACGGCATGGTCCTCGATCAGGTTAGCAATACCGTGGATGCAGCGATGCAGCGCACCGCCGTCCGGACCGTCGGGCGCACAAAAGTCCAGGCGACCAGGGCGCTCGCGGAACCGTGCCACGTGCAGGGCGTGGTCCACCAGCTCGCCGATGCCCTCGTTGCGGGCAGCGCTAATGGGGACAACGGGCACGCCCAACAGGCTCTCGAGCAGGTTGACGTCCACGGCGCCGCCGTTAGCGGTCACCTCGTCCATCATGTTGAGCGCGATGACCATAGGACGGTCAAGCTCCATGAGCTGCAGTGTCAGGTACAGGTTACGCTCGATGTTGGTGGCGTCAATGATGTCGATGATGGCGTCGGGGTTTTCGTCCAAGATGAATTGGCGGCTGACGATCTCTTCGCCCGTGTACGGCGACAGCGAATAGATGCCGGGCAGGTCGGTAACGCTTGCCTCGGGATGGTTACGGATAGTGCCGTCCTTGCGGTCGACCGTCACGCCGGGAAAGTTACCGACGTGCTGGTTGGAACCTGTCAGTTGGTTGAACAACGTGGTCTTGCCGCAGTTTTGGTTGCCAGCGAGGGCAAAGTGCAGCGGCGCGCCCTCGGGCACGGCCGTCTTTGCCGCACGGGGCGAATACGTCCCCTCGCCCAGGGCCGGATGCTCCGTCGTGCCGATTGCGGCGTTAGCGCGCGGACCCGTATCGGTGTCGTGAATACCCACGAGCTCGATGCGAGCGGCATCGTCCTTGCGCAGCGTCAACTCGTAGCCACGCAGGCGAATCTCGAGCGGGTCGCCCATGGGGGCGTACTTCATCATGGTGACTTCGGTGCCCGGCGTCAGGCCCATGTCCAAAATATGCTGACGGAGCGCCTGGTCGTCGGATGTCACCGATGCGACAACGGCGTCCTTTCCAATCTCGAGTGTATCGAGCTTCACGCGCTCATCCTTTCGTTAGACGCGGTTAACCGTTTACCGGGGTTAACCAACTCGTAACGACAAATGATAGCGCTCTGAACTATTTTATAAAGTCAAATACCGATGTTTACCTGCGCAAACTTTATGCGGTGCGCCCCGAAGGCTCTTTACGCATACCGCTCAGCGAGATCGAAACGGAACCCGACCGCGCGGTAGCAGTGAGTCGATCACCCTCGACCGACCCCGTGCATGTAAAGGGCGCCTTGCCCATCAAGACGTGGGAGATAGTACCCAAGAGCTCAAAGAAATCGCCCTCAGCACGGGCACTCGAGAGAGCGATATTGAGACCCCTGACGTTTAGTACTGCCCTGAGCGCGCCGTTCACCCCATGTGAAAACGTCACCTCGCCGCGTCTACTCCCCACCGGCGTCTGGGCCGAAACCACATACGTACCCTCAAGCATGGTTCCTCCTCTGAGTAGGCTTTTTGAAATGGCCATCTAGTCTACTTTGCTGCGAGACGGCTTGCCCAGAAACTGCAAGCACATAACGACGTTCAACCAACAGATTGCTGCAAGGAGGACAAGCGTGCAAGGGGGGCAGATTACATTTGGCACCACTTGCGCCAACGGACGGGATGCGGAGCGACTGTGCAGGTGGATTCCGGATCGCCGCTTCCTCCGTCCCCCAGCGAATCAAAACAAGTTGCGGTGGAATAGTTCCTGTTTGATGCTTTAACCAGCAAAAACAGGAACTATTTCGCCGCAACAGCAAAAGCCCGCGCTGGCAACAAATGTCACCTGCGCGGGCTTGGTGGGCGCTCACAAAGGCACGTTACAGAGGCCCACGTCAGTTATGGATTACCGAACGGCACCGGCACGCGACGCCTCCGTCGGCTTACCAAGCGATGAAGCTTGCCGCAGTCTTAGACTATCGGCGCAATGCCGGCAAAGTGCAGATACAGCGAGATGACCGCCACGACAATGACCACCGCTGCGATCAGCTTGTCGTGCAGGTGCGGAAGTACCGGCTTACCGCGACCTCGCTCGCCCAGCATATAAACGGGAATGGCCGGAGCAAAAAGGATCGTCGTGATCATGACGCCCTGGAGGCCCGTCGACCACACAAGGAACAATGTGTAAATGAAGCCGAGCGTGCCGAAGAATCGCGCCTTGCCGACGCTTGGCGCATGCGGTCCGTCCAGATGCTCCTTCTTCCAACCAATCACCATGTAATAGGCAGCCGAGCAGACATACGGAACCAGAATCGTGTTGACTGCGCAGCTATAGAAGAACTGGTAGGTGCTCGCCGCCACATACGACACGATCAAGAAGAGCTGCGTAATGCCGGAGCTCACGAGAACCGTTACCACCGGGGCGTCGTGCTTGTTCGTCTTGGCAAACGCCAGAGGGAAGGATCCCTGGCGCGCCGCCTCGAACGGCGTCTCGGACGCAATGATGACATAGCCCAGCAGCGCGCCGACCAACGAGAGAATAACGCCAAGGTTTACGATGGCAGCGCCAACCGGGCCGATTGCGCACTCGAGAATTCCCGCCATGGAGGGCGTTGCGAGCTGCGCCATCTCCGTGCGCGGCATAATGCCGAGCGATAGCATCGAGATAATCAGATACAGCGTGAACACAGCTGCAAATCCAAGTGCCGTCGAGCGACCGACGTCGCGCACATACTTTGCGCGGCCCGAAATGACAACAGCACCCTCAATGCCCGTAAAGACCCAGACAAGGGCGATCATGGTCGAGACAACTTGCTCGCCAAACCCAGGACCAGCCGGCTCGCCCCAGAAGTTGTCCATAAAGATATCGACGTTGAACTTACCCAGGAGCACGATGCTCAGCACGAAAAGTCCCAGTGGCACCAACTTCGCCAACGTAACAATCGTGTTAATGCCCGCAGCCTCCTTGACGCCGCGAAGCACAAGGGCGGTGAGGAACCACAAAAACACGCTGGCACAGATGATGGAAAGTAGATTATTGCCCGTGCCAAACGCAGGGAAGAAATAGCCCAGCGCGCTAAACAGCAAGAGCGCAAAGCTCACGTTGGAAAGGCACGCGCTGATCCAGTAGCCCCAAGCGGAGTTGAATCCAATGTAATCGCCAAAGCCAGCCGCAGCATATGCATAGATGCCGCCGGTCAGGTCGGGGCGAGCCTGAGACAGACCGTTGAACACCATCATCAGCGCAAAGACGCCGATAAAGCAAATTCCCCACGAGACAATAACCGCGCCGGTATTGGCTCCGCCTGCTGCCATATCACCGGCAAGCGAAAAGATACCGCCGCAAATGCTCGCGGTGATGACCATCATAGTCAGACGGAAGAGATCCAGACCATTGGGGTCGATCATCTCGTCGTTACAAGTTTTAGAGGCCATTCTATGTGCACCCCCTCCATCAAGCGACCGCACAAAGATGGCCCAGACGCCCGAATCGGGTGCCGGGCCATCGGTCAAGCGATCATTAAGCTAGTACAGCGACCGTATTAGAAGCGCAGCGACAGGCAGGAGAGGCCGCCGTCGACCTTGCGGTACTCGGAGGTATCGACAACGAGCGTCTTGTAGCCCAGATCCTGCACGGCCTTGAGCACGGTCGGATAGCCCTCGGCAACGATGACTGTACCGTTGACCCAGATGCAATTGGCGCCGTAAGCCTCGTCCTCGGGCACGACGATCTTGTTGTACTGGGCAAAGTCGGGCTTATCGATGAACTCACCGGAGACGAGCATGTTGTTGTCCTCGATGTAGTTGACGCCCGTCTTGAGGTGCAGGACCTCCTCCAGAGGCACCTCGGAGCCCTCGAGACCCCAGCCCTCGAGAATCTCGCAGAACTGGCGGATACCCTCTTCGTTGGTGCGAGCAGAGCGACCGACGTAGAAGTGGTCGCCGACCATCATGACGTCGCCGCCGTCGAGCGTGCCGGGGGAAACGATGTGCTTGACATGTTCGTCGTCAAAGAAGCGACGGACGACCGGCTCGATTTCGTCCTTCTCGCCATTACGACTGTCGGCGCCGGGGTTGGTAATGATGGCGCCGCAGCGAGTGATAACGGCCGGATCCTCGACAAAGCAGCTGTCGGGATACTGCTCAAGCGCCGGCAGCACCGACACGTCAACGCCACACTGCTCGAGCGCATGCTCGTAATCGTAGTGCTCCTCGATGGCGCGCTCGTAGATGGGCTGGCCAAGCTCGGGAGCGCTCGTGATGCCATTGCTCAGGGACTTGCCGGGACGACGGATGATGACGTGGCTGAACTTAGTCATGATGATCCTCCTTGGACCTCTTAGCAGAGAGCGGACTTCCTTGCGCCCGCCTTCCTTCCGATGGCTTTATCTTAGGGTGTCTTTACTGTTTTGTATATTGTATACAATCATGAACGGTAGATATTTCTCGGTAAGCGTATTATTGCTTCTTCTGGTTTGGTAGCGCGATTTAACTGGTCGTTCTATAATTCAATTAGCCTATTCAGGCGAAACGTATTTATTTTTGAAAATATACAGTTGAGGAATATAAGCTCATGGAAACGCTCCGAAGACCCTTGAAGGATCATGTATACGACTATATTTCGAGTCGCATAGACGCCGGCGAGCTTTCGGCCGGCGACCGCGTGAGCGAGCAGGCGATCTGCGATGCCATGGGCGTGTCGCGCACGCCGGTTCGCGAGGCGCTCATCCAGCTGGCAAGCGACGGCTATCTGGACAATCTCCCCCGCCGCGGATTCCGCGTCCGAGGGTTCGATCAGCAAAACGCCGTTGAAGTCTTTGAGATTATGGGGCCTCTCGACGGGCAGGCGGCATACCTCGCCTGCCCTCTCCTAACCGACGAGGACATCATGCAGCTGAAGTTTTTGGTTGGGTCCATGGACCTTGCGATCCAAGGCGGCCTCATCCGTAAGTACGACGATATTCAGCGAGACTTTCACCTTACGTACTTCAACCGCTGCGGCAACGACCGTCTGCGCGACATGATCTCGCAACTCGAGCGCTGCTTTATCAAGCGCGATTACGAGACTGTCGACCAAGAGACGGCTTGCAAACTGCTCAATAAAGCCAACAGCGAACATGCTCATATTCTTGAGTTGTTCGAAGCACGAGATGCGACGGCCGTGCGAGACTACGTTCGCGATGTCCATTGGAACACGGAGAACGCCCAGTTCACCGTTTGGTAGGAAAGCAACAAGGGACGACATCGGTCTTAAACCTTGACGCCAGCACCGCCCAAACTGATCCATTTTCCTCCGTCCCCGAGGGATCATTCTTTTGGCAGCCAAGACAACGCCGATGTTTTGGCGCAGACAGCGAAAGCCCGCCAGGGCGAGCAAGGTGCCTTGAAACGAGGCGGCATTGACCTTCTGGTCATGCCGCCGAAGTTGAAAGGCAGATTGCCGCTCTGGCGGGCTTGCAGCGTCATGCGGTTACGGCGTTTGACAAAACGCCGTAACTAAAACCCGTGGCGCTCCAGGAAACGGAAGGCCAGGCGGATCCAAGGACGGACTGCCACCTGCTTGTCCTCGTTGTCGACCGCGGTGTTGGCGTTGCCGAGCGAAAGGCCGTGACCGCCCTGGTCAAAGACGTGCATCTCGCAAGCGACGCCCTCCTCGGCCATGCGCTGCGCAAACGGATAGACCTGCGCGATCGGCGCCGTCTTGTCGTCGGACACGCCCCACACAAAGGTCGGCGGCATCTGACGCGAAACATGCGTGGTGGGGCAGATATCAGCCAAATGCTCGTCAGTTGCCTCGCCACCCGTCACCATCGACAGGTAGTCGTTGAGAAGATCGCGCCCCGTCTTGCCGCCCGTCTTGGGCACACGCAAGTCAATGCGCGGATCGCGCGTCTGCATGTCGCGCACATAGGCAAAGTCGAGCAATGGATAACCTAGCACCACGGCATCGGGACGAATGTCGTCCGCGCGCGCCCCTGCCAAGCCCGCGAAGGGACCAGTCTTCCATTGCGTTGCCAGCGAAGCGCAGATCATACCGCCCGCCGAGAATCCCACGACGCACACGCGCTTAGGATCGACATGCCACTCGTCGGCGTTGGCGCGCACCGTGGCGACCATCTTGGCAAGATCCGCCTGGGGGCGCGGAAAGCTCACGTCACCCGTAGAACTCGTGACATAGTTGAGCACAAAGGCCTGGTAACCGTGATCCAAAAACGCAAACGCCACGGGATCCTGCTCATGCGGAGCGATATGCGTAAACGCACCTCCGCCGCAGATAATCACGGCAGGGCGGCGACCATTCGGTTTATCGGGCAGCGGCTCGGCACCCAAATACGTAAACGTCGCCGGATATTCCTCGGTCGGCTCCTCGCCCCACAGCGCATGGTTCTCGACAATCATATGTGCTCCCTTCGCGCAAATTATGCGCCCTTGTTTTTCGCCTTCAAGCGTACCCCACTTGAACCCGTGACGCAGAAACACGCCAGCAATAAGTTTCCCTTCAACTGATATATCACATAATCCCAGCTCAGAGGTATCGCTGAGCAGCGTAGAATAGGGGGTGTTGACCAAGCCGCGAAACAGATATGAAACGTTTCCGGCAAACCAAACGCGCGATATGCGCCTATTTAAGTTGGAGGCAACTATGGGTCTGCTCGATTCGCTTAAGTCCACCTTCACCTCGACCGGCGAGGCGTCCGTTCCGCCCGCAGCGAGCTTCGCCACCCGCGAAGGCGTCATCTATGCCCCCGTCAACGGCGTGCTCGTCAACCTGGACGAAGTTCCCGACGAGACGATCGCCTCGGGCATGCTTGGCCAGGGCTATGGCATCGAGCCCATTACCGGCACCATCTATGCGCCCGCCAACGGCCGCATCGGTGCCACCACCGTCACCAACCACTCCATCGGCATGATTACCGAGGACGGTCTTCGCGTGTTCATCCATGTCGGCCTGGGCACCGTGGAAATGAACGGCAAGGGTTTTGCCCGCTTTGTCGAGATGGGTGACACGGTCAAGGCAGGCCAGCCGCTCATCAGCTTCGATCGCGAGGCCATCAAGGCCGCCGGCCACGAGGACATCGTGACCGTCATCATCTCCGAGCTCGATCGTCTTAAGAGCATCGACCATGTCGGCGAGTCCGGAACGCTTATCGGCGGCAACCCGCTCGTCAAGCTGGGCGACCCGCTGCTGGTAGCCAAGACCAAGTAGCCAGGCCCCGCGCCACACAGCCAAAAGGCATCTCGTCAAGCGCCCGCGACCATTTGGCCGCGGGCGCTTTTCGTTTGAAAAACCATCCCGTCAATGCCTTATCTGTATAGCCCAAATGAGCCGAGCTGCTAGAATATCGAACTGTATGGATAACTATCATTCAACCGTTATGGGAGGATACGTGAACCGCACCAAAATCGCGCAGCTTTACGCCGATGCCGAGTCGCTTGGCGGCCAGACCGTCACCGTCGCCGGCTGGGTCAAGTCCGTCCGCGACATGAAGAACTTTGGCTTCGTTACACTCAACGACGGCAGCTGCTTCCGCGACCTGCAGGTCGTCATGAACCGCGAGGCACTCGACAACTACGACGAGATCGCCCACCAAAACGTCTCGGCCGCACTCATTTGCACCGGCGCCGTCAAGCTGACCCCCGATGCGCCCCAGCCCTTCGAGCTTTCTGCCACCTCCATCGAGGTCGAGGGCGTCAGCGCTCCGGATTACCCGCTGCAGAAGAAGCGCGCAACCGTCGAGTTCCTGCGCACCCAGCAGCACCTGCGCCCGCGCACCAACCTGTTCCGCGCCGTGTTCCGCATCCGCTCTGTCGCGGCTGCCGCTATCCACCGCTTCTTCCAGGAGCAGGGCTTTGTCTACGTCAACACTCCCATCATCACCACGAGTGACTGCGAGGGCGCCGGCGAGATGTTCCGCGTGACCACGCTCGACCCCAAAAACCCGCCCCTCACCGAGTCCGGCGAGGTCGACTGGAGCCAGGACTTCTTTGGCAAGCATGCGAGCCTCACCGTGTCCGGCCAGCTCAATGCCGAGAACTTTGCCATGGCCTTTGGCGACGTGTACACCTTTGGCCCCACCTTCCGCGCCGAGAACTCCAACACCACGCGCCACGCCGCCGAGTTTTGGATGATCGAGCCCGAGATGGCATTTGCCGATCTGAACGACTACATGGATAACGCCGAGGCCATGCTCAAGTATGTCCTCAAGGACGTCATGGCAACCTGCCCCGACGAGCTCAATATGCTCAACAAGTTTGTGGACAAGGGTCTGCTCGAGCGCCTGGACCATGTCGCCAACTCCGACTTTGCCCGCGTCACCTATACCGAGGCCGTCGAGATCCTGGAGCAGGCCGTCGCCGCCGGTCACAAGTTTGACTATCCCGTGAGCTGGGGCATCGACCTGCAAACCGAGCACGAGCGCTTCCTAACCGAGGAGCACTTTAAGCGCCCGACCTTCGTAACCGACTACCCGGCCGAGATCAAGGCGTTCTACATGCGCATGAACGAGGACGGCAAGACCGTCGCCGCCGCCGACTGTCTGGTTCCCGGTATCGGCGAGATTATCGGCGGCTCCCAGCGCGAGGAGCGCCTGGATCTGCTCGAGGCCCGCATCAAGGACCTGGGCATGAATCCCGAGCAGTACAAGTACTACCTTGACCTGCGCCGCTACGGTTCCTGCAAGCACGCCGGCTACGGTCTGGGCTTCGAGCGCTTGGTGATGTACCTCACCGGCGTGGGCAACATCCGCGACGTCCTGCCGCACCCGCGCACCGTGGGCAACGCCGACTTCTAATCGCCACAGCGCCACCAAACGCGTTCCAGCGCATCACGCCAGCGCCTCTCGGCAAGCCGAGGGGCGCTTTTTTCAACAGCATCCGTCAAGCTTTTGGCAAGTTTTTGGTCAGTTGGGCAGGGCTGTTGAAAACTCGACCCGCCGCTTGCCGACGACTACCGACCGCCCGGAGCGTCCTGCACCCCTGGGAAAGCCCCGCGCCCTAGGCTCCATACCGTCGCCACCCAAAACGGAAAGGACGTGGACGCCATGACCGAAACCGCTGTTGAAACTTACGAGACCACGACGAGGGGCGCCGCCTCGATGGCAGCCTATCGCGCCGTTCGCATCCTGCAACTATTAAGCGAAAACACCGGCGAGGACAAGGCCATGCTTTCCGATGAGTTGATCCGGCGTCTCGCCCATCCCGACGACCCCGCCCGCATGCCCATCTCGGCGGCGCGGCGCAGCATCTACACCGCCATCTCCGCACTTCGCCATGCCGGATACGAAATTGAGTACAAGCGCGGCGTTGGCTATCGACTCTTGACCCGTCCGCTCACCGACGAAGAGATCATCCGGCTCCACGGCATGGTCATGCGCAACCGCTCCACGCCCATCGCCATTCGAAAGAGCATAGCGCAGCACCTGGTCGCCATGGCGAGTGCCGACGTTCGCGGCTACCTCGATGCACCCGAGCCTGCTCCAAGCGCAGGCGACAAATCCACCAAGGCCACACGCACGCCCGTCAAGCGCATCGATGCCTGCGAGCTCATCGAGCAGGCCATCGACCACGGAACCACGGTGAGTTTTGATATTTCGAGTGTCACGGCACGCGGAGAGGTCGAAGTGGCGCGGATGACACTCCGGCCCTTTGCCATCAAGCAACGAGACGGCATCTCGTATTTGCTGGGAACGGTCTATGACGCGCGAGGCGCCGACGACACGCTGCGTACCGTTGAGATCGGCCGCATGAGAAACGTCACCACACGTCTCCTTGACGGCAAGAAGCTCTTCGCCGTCCTGGACGAGGACGATGCCTCCTCCGCCGCATAAGACCCTCCGCCGCCCATTCGACTACCCGTACCGCCCATCCGATTCTGTATTAAAAAACCCGCCAGGCTGTTGTAAAAATGGACATCAGCGCTACTATAGTTCCACTTGCACTTTGTCCCAGTGCAGTGTTTCCAGCCATTTTTATACTGGGGGTAATGATATGAAGGACATCACCATCAGCCGCAGGAGCCTTCTGGTCTCCGCCGGTCTGCTCGCGCTCGCCCCGCTCGCCGGATGCGGCGGCAACTCTGGTTCCGGCTCTGCTGCCGCCGGTTCCGACTACACCATCGGCGTTCTGCAACTCACCGAGCACTCCGCACTCGATGCCGCCAACGACGGCTTTGTCAAGGCCATCAAGGAGAGCGGCCTTAAGGTCAAGATCGACCAGAAGAACGCCCAGAACGACCAGTCCACGTGTAAGTCCATTGCCGACAAGTTTGTGGGCGACAACGTCAACCTGATTTATGCCATCGCCACGCCCGCCGCGCAGGCTGCCGCCGGTGCCACGGCCGATATCCCCATCGTGGGCTGCGCCATCACCGACTACGCCGCCTCCGGCCTGGTCCAGGACAACGACAAGCCCGGCACCAACGTCACGGGCGCCTCCGACCTCACCCCGGTCGCCGAGCAGCTCGAGATGATGCAGAAGGTCCTGCCCGACGTTAAGAAGGTCGGCTTGCTCTACTGCACCGCTGAGTCCAACTCCGACGTCCAGATCAAGGCCGCCAAGAAGGAACTCGACAAGCTGGGCCTCGAGTACACCGATTTCACCGTCTCGAGCTCCAACGAGATTCAGTCCGTCGTCGAGTCCGCCGTGGGCAAGGTCGACGCGCTGTACTCCCCCACCGACAACACGATTGCCGCGGGTGCCTCGCAGGTGGGCCAGATCTGCAAGGAGAATAAGCTCCCCTTCGTGACCGGCGAGGAGGGTATGTGCATGGCCGGCGGCCTGTTCACCCTCTCCATCAACTATAAGGACCTGGGCTACGCCGCGGGCGAGATGGCCGTTAAGATCCTGAAGGGCGAGGCCAAGCCCGAAGACATGCCGATCAAGCACCTCTCGAGCAAGGACCTGGTCGTCGTCAAGAACGACGAGACGGCCGAGGCCCTGGGCATCGACCTTTCCGCTCTGGACGAGTAGCGCCATGCGCGGTAACGCGTCTAGGGCCCGCACGCGCGCCACAGCCGCGTTATTCAATATCTGAGTCCTTGGGGCGAACGCTAAAGACCGGCGTTCGCCCTGCTTGTTTCGGATGAGACAAAACATCCGTCCGCAGCTCTTTTATGCATTGGTACCGCTATTATGGAAAATCACGTGTCCACCCTATCCTAGGAGGTATGAAGCATGCTCATTGCATTGCAGGGCGCCGTTTCGCAGGGCGTCCTCTGGGGCATTATGGTGCTTGGCGTGTTTATCACGTTCCGCCTGCTCGACATCCCCGATATGACCTGCGACGGCAGCTTTGCCCTCGGCGGCTGTGTCTGCGCCGTGCTCATCGTCAACAATAACGTCGACCCCTTGCTCGCCGTGCTGGCCGGCATGTGCGCCGGCGCCATCGCGGGCGCCGTCACGGGCATCTTGACCACCGTCTTTGAGATTCCCGCAATCCTCGCCGGAATCCTTACGCAGATCAGTCTGTGGTCCATCAACCTGCGCATCATGGGCAAGTCCAACACGCCCATCCTTGCCAAGGGCACTATCTTCTCATCCGTCAGCAACATGACGGGCCTGCCGCAGTCCACTGTTGCCATTATCCTAGGCATTGTGCTGGCCGTGGCCATCGTCGCCATCCTGTACTGGTTCTTTGGCACCGAGATCGGCTCGGCGCTGCGTGCCACCGGCAACAACGAGTACATGATCCGCGCCCTGGGCGTTAACACCAACACCACCAAAATGATCGCCCTCGTGCTCTCCAACGCCCTCATTGGCCTTTCGGGTGCGCTCATCTGCCAGAGCCAGAAGTATGCCGACATTGGCATGGGCACCGGCGCCATCGTTATCGGTCTTGCCGCCATCGTCATCGGCGAGGTGCTCGGTCGCCTGCTGCCCGGCGGTCTCACGCAGTTTAGCGTCCGTCTTGCCTCCGCCGTCTTTGGCTCCGTGGTGTACTTCCTTATCCGCGCCATCGTGCTGCAGCTGGGCATGGACGCCAACGACATGAAGCTACTCTCTGCCGTGATCGTCGCCGTGGCCCTGTGCGTGCCCGTGGTTTGGGAGCGCTATAAGCTCCGCAGCTCCTACACGAAGGGAGATGAGGCAGATGCTTAAGCTCTCGCACGTCAAGAAGACCTTTAACAAGGGCACCGTCACCGAGAAGCGCGCGCTCACCGGCGTCGACCTCACCCTCAACGATGGCGACTTTGTAACCGTGATTGGCGGCAACGGCGCCGGCAAGTCCACGCTGCTCAATATGATCGCCGGCGTGTATCCGCTCGATTCGGGTGTCATCGAGCTCGACGGCACCGACATCTCGCGTCTGAGCGAGTCGCAGCGCGCCAAGTACCTGGGCCGTGTGTTCCAGGACCCCATGCGCGGCACCGCAGCCGACATGCAAATTGCCGAAAACCTGGCCCTCGCCAAGCGCCGCGGCCAGCGTCGCGGTCTTTCGTGGGGCGTCACCAAGGCCGAGAAGGACGAGTACGTTGAGCTGCTCAAGCGTCTGGACCTTGGTCTGGATACGCGCCTCAACGCTAAGGTCGGCCTGCTCTCGGGCGGCCAGCGCCAAGCACTCACCCTGCTGATGGCCACGCTCACCAAGCCGCGCCTGCTGCTGCTCGACGAGCACACGGCGGCCCTCGACCCCAAGACGGCCTCTAAGGTGCTCAATCTGACCGAGGAGATTGTCGACGAGAACCATCTGACCACGCTCATGGTTACGCACAACATGAATGACGCTATCCGTCTGGGCAACCGTCTGATCATGATGCACGAGGGCCATGTGATCTACGACGTGGCCGGCGACGAGAAGAAGTCGCTCACCGTAGCCGACCTGCTGCAGAAGTTCGAGGAGGTCTCGGGCGGCGAGCTCGCCAACGACCGCATGCTGCTGAGCTAAACCTACCAAAAAGGGACAGGTTTATTTTGGCAGGTTTTATCTCGGCAAACGTCAAAACCGCCGCAAAGGAGCAGATACCTTTGTGGTGGTTTTCGTTAACCCTTATATCGAGCGCAGAAGCCCGTCCGATGTGATCGGACGGGCTTCTTGATGGGTATCATGGTTGAACGATCATTAGGAGGTTTTCCCTACATGGAATTGTTTGAGCCGATTCTTCATTTCTTTGAGCAGCGATGGGTCCACAACATCATTTGGGCCGGCATCTTGGCGATAGGCACCGCCATCGCCGTCAAGGTCGTATCCAAGACCCTGCGTCACCTGCTCAATCGCGACGACAACCCGCTTCCGGCATCAAGTATCTTCATCAACATCGCGCGTGCCGTCATTTGGATGATCGGCGGCAGCTTTATCCTAGACAACTGTTTTGGCATCAACGCAAACGCCCTCGTCGCCGCTCTTGGCGTCGGCGGCATCGCCATCTCGCTCGGCTTTCAGGACACGCTGTCGAACCTTATCGGCGGTATGCAGGTGACCTTCATGGGCATCATCAAGCCCGGCGACAATATCGAGGTCGGCGGCGTGTCGGGCGTGGTCCAAGACATCACCTGGCGCCACACGACCATCGAGGATGCCTGCGGGCAGACCATCATTGTGCCCAACTCCAACATCTCCAAGAACACGCTCGTGCATCTGATGCCCTTTGGGCGTGTGGCCGTGCCCGTTGCCGTAAAGGACACGTCTAAGTGGGCCTCGCTGGACGCGCTGGCAGATGAGCTTACCGACGCCACCAAGGCCGCGGTGCTTCCCATCTCTGGCTTTGACAAGGAGCCGTACGTGCTCTTTAGCGAGATCGGCGACTTTGGCGTCAAGGGCAAAATCATCTTTATCGTCAGCGACGATAGCACCACCTTCACGGCAGCCGACGCTTGCATCCGCGCCATCGCCCCCATCATCGCCTAAAACCACCGCAAAGGGGACAGGCACCATTGTGGTGGTTTCGCATCGTGGTACCATGGTTCATATCGTTGTTTAAACGACTAAGGGAGTAGACACCATGGAAGAGGCCTATCGTCAAGCACGCAAGCGCGGCGAGCAGGGACGCCGTCGCGCCATCAGCCAAAGCGAGCACCCGTACCTTACGGACCTCGATAGCCTCGTTGCCCAGCTCCCCTTAGGTCAGCGAGAGAGCGTCGGCCTAAGGGACATTCCGCTCGAAATGGTCGTCGGCACGGTTACCAAGGGCCGTCAGTCTGCCTTTTCGTGCAACTTTATGCCCCTGTTGCCATTTAGCACCGAGTTCGCCCGCAAGTGGTCCAACCTCTATGACATCCAGGTGACCGAGGGCTATCGCGACCCCATCATCGTCACCGAGTTCATGCATCGGTTCTACGTCCAGGAGGGCAACAAGCGCGTCAGCGTCCTCAAATTCCTGGACGCCCCGACGGTTTCGGCCAAGGTCACCCGCCTCTACCCCGGCACATGGGATTCCGTCGAAAGTCGCCTGTACGGCGAGTTCTGCGCGTTTTGGCGCGTCTGCCCCCTATACGAGATTGAGTTCTCGCGCGAGGGAAGCTATGAGACGCTCGCCAAGATGCTCGGCCAGGACCTTGTCGAAAAGTGGCCACAGAAAAAGGTCGACTACCTGCGCCATACCTTCCAACTCTTTAAACGAGCCTACCTGCGCGCCGGCGGCGACCATCTGGACATTACGCCCGCCGACGCCATGCTCGTCTACCTCAACGTGTACAACCAGGACCGCCTGCTGGATACGCCGACGGACATCGTCGTAAACCGCCTGTGCAAGATTTGGCGCGAGCTGATCATTGCCGGCAAAAATGACGAGGACAAGGTCGATCTTGTCGAGGCACCGAGCGTCGATGAGGAAGAGACACCCGCCAAGTCCACCTCCGGCGTGCTCAACTTCTTTATGGGCAAGACCGTCTACTCGGCTGCCAACCCCCTGCGCATCGCCTTTATCCATGAATTCCCCTGCGTTACGTCGAGCTGGGACAGCCTGCACGACCAGGGGCGCCAGTATCTCGACGAGCACTTTGGCGGCATCGTGCGCACCGAGGCATTCGAGGACTGCCACGATCCGGACATGTTCTACGCCGCCGTGGAAACGGCTGTCAAACATGGAGACAACGTCATCTTCTCGACCTCGCACCGTCTGATGGAATACACGCTCAGGGCAGCCGTTGAGTATCCCCAGGTGCGGTTTCTCAACTGCTCTATCGGCCTTCCCCACCAAAGCGTCCGTTCGTACTTTGGCAAGATGTACGAGGCCAAGTTCCTCCTGGGCGCCCTTGCCGCCAGTATGGCGGACAACCATCGCATTGGTTACCACGCGTCCGTCTTTGCGTCGGGCGCGCTTAGCGAGATCAACGCCTTTGCGATTGGCGCCTCGCTGCTCGACCCCCGCGCGCAAATTATCCTGACCTGGGGCGATGTGCCCGCCGGCGGTCTTGCCGAGGCCATGTGCCGCGAAGGCGTGAGCGTTATGACCGGCGCTGACATGTCCAAGTCGCTCGAAGACCCTACGGCCTACGGACTCCACCGCCTGGTCGATGGCAAGGTCGTCGGCATCGCCATGCCGGTATGGAACTGGGGCCGATACTACGAGCTTATCGTGCGAAGCCTGCTGCACGGCACCTGGGATGAGACCAGTGACGACAGCCAGGTTCGTGCCGTCAACTACTGGTATGGTATGAGCTCGGGCATCATCGACATTCGCTACGCTCCGGGCCTGCCCTATCAGACGCGCAAGCTTGTTCAGCTGCTCCGCAATGGCATCGTCGAGGGCTCCATCAATCCATTTGGCGGCGAGCTCCATAGCCAAGACGGCGTGGTGCAGATCGAGGGCTTTCCCCCACTGCCGAGCACGCAAATCGTCGAGATGGACTGGCTGGCCGACAACGTGGTGGGCACCATTCCACAACTCGACGATGAGCCGAAAGTCCGCGCCCTATGAAGATCCTTGCCATAGCCGATACCGAAGAGCGCTGCCTGTGGGAATGTTTTCGCAAGGAGCGCTTTGAGGACGTTGACCTGATTCTATCCGCAGGCGACCTGGATCCGGACTATCTTGAGTTTTTGGTCACTGTCATCAACAAACCGCTTGTGTACGTTCGTGGCAACCACGACGACCGCTACGCGCGCCATGCACCGGGCGGGTGCATTTGTGTTGAGGACAGCGTATATGTGTACCGAGGTATTCGCATTGCGGGTCTGGGCGGTTCCATGCGCTACCGCGACGGCGCGAACATGTATACCGAGCGCGAGATGGCAAAACGCATGCGCAAGCTATCGCGAAAAATCGCACTGGTAGACGGATGCGATATTCTACTTACCCATGCACCCGTCGCAGGCATGGGCGACCTGGACGACCTGCCGCATCGAGGATTCGAGTGCTTTAATGCGGCTCTTGAGTCTTGGGGTCCCGACTATATGATTCACGGGCATGTGCACCAAAGCTACGGCCCCAACTTTCAACGCGAGCGCCAACACCCATGCGGAACGAAGATTGTCAACGCCTGTGGCTATACCAAGATCGAAATTGACGAGGCGCGCTACCCCACGCGCGGTTGGAAGGCCGCTTGGCTCAACTCGCAAACCATGCGCCGCGAGCTCAAACGCCACGAAGCAATCGAGTCTTCAACCGCCAGAACCCCCTGGTAACTGCCAACAACCACCACGAAGGGGATAGGCACCTTTATGGTGGTTTTGCTGACTCGTCCGACCTGTCCATCACGGTGCTTGTGTAATTAACGAGAACACTCATTGTTTTGTAAGGACGGCGCTCACGTGCCGTCTTTTTTTGTCAACTTATGCAGTCTCGACCGTGTTGTATGTAGAGGGACCTCGCGAGACGCCTTCCCTATATCCACCACGACCAATTGGAGGTGACACTATGCCTGCACGCCGTAACCGCAATAGCACGCTCCGATGCGATGCCGATCAGATCGAGCGGGAAGCAAAGCGCTTGGTCGACACGTATTCCGACCTCATCCTTCGATTGTGCTATTCGGCCCTTGGATCCGCTGACGACGCTCAAGACATCTGCCAGGACACGCTGATCAAGATTCTCCAACGCACTCAACCGTTCGACTCGCTCGAACACGAACGTGCTTGGGTGATCCGAGTCGCACTGAACGCATGTCGCGATATCGGCCGTACGCACGCGAATCACCCGGTTGTCGACCTCGATTCGCTCCCCGATTTCTGCGCACCCGTAACACATACCGAGCAAGAATTCGCGCAACGCGACTGCGCCATTCTTTCCGCTGTCACGGCCCTGCCTCAAGCACAGCGCATCGCCATCTTTTTGCACTACTACGCAGGCATGAGCATCAGGGAAATCGCAGACGCCGTTCACGCGACGCCAGCTGCAACCGCCCAGCACCTTAGCCGCGGACGTGCGTCACTTCGGCTTTCCTTGAAAGGAGACCACAATGACTACGAATTCGAATGACTATCGCCACGCCCTGGAGCACATTTCGTTTACCGATAATGCGAAGCAGCACATGGCAAACTCGATTGCTCAGTCCGTCGCCTCGAGCGATGCGGCGACCGCTCAAAGCAACTTTAATGGCACGCGACGCAAGCCGCGCATCGCCCGCCATCCCGTAAGAACAGTCGCTCGCATTGCCGCTGTAACGGCAGTCCTCGCTATCGTCATTGGAGGCGCTGGCACGGCTATGGCAACAGGCGTCCTGCCGCTTCCTTCTGACATGCTTTCCGACATCTTTGACGGACCTGCTTTTCAAACCGAGATCATCGACCGTATTGGCCGGCCCGTCGGTGCTAGCTGCTCCAACAACGGAGTCACCGTGACCGCCGACGCCATCATGGGCGACAAGAATATGGTTACCATCGCCTATACGCTTACGTTCGACGATCCCGCTGCCCTGAAAAAGCTTTCCGAGCCGGGCGAGAACGAAACTATCGCCGGAAGTGTCGATGGAAACGTATACGTTGATGGCGAGCATGGCGGCCAAGGCCAATCATGGCTCATTGACAAGAACCCCAATGACTCCAGCATTCAATACTTTGCACAGTTCAGCGTTGAATCACCCGGCCTTATGGGCAGGACCGTCCGCACGCATATCAACTCACTCGTTGTGCCACGTGCTGGCAAAGAGCTTCCCGAGTATAAGAAAATACTTACGGGCCCATGGGATCTTAAGTTCCAGCTGAATTACGAAGATACATCCGTTACGATTCCCGCGCCCAAATCGGTCAACTTTAACGGCACCAAGGCGACGATTCAAGAGGCCACCGTATCCTGCGTTGGCGTTTCAGTCCGCTACAACATAGATCGTTCCATCGAACACGACAACAACAGCGGCAAGATGTCTCAAAACATGGAGGAGTCTATGGATGCCGTTGGCAACATACCCCTCATCGTGACGTTCAAAGACGGTCATGTTGAGGACGCAACCAGCCACAGCGGCTATTTCGCAAATAAACTGGATAACGGCACCACTGATGTCCACAAGACCTGGCCGTTCTCGCAAGTTTGTGACACAGACAAGATTGCAAGCGTACAAATTGGCGATACGGTCATTCCCATGAATTCGTAACGCTACGCGGCTCGTATATGCACCCGGTTCCGCACTTCGCGTCTAAATATGCGCTGTCATCGAGCAGCGTGAGCGCAAGGCCGCCCGTATAGTCGGCTGGGAACACCTCGTTGCGCTAAAAACCACCACGAAGGGGACCGGCACCTTTGTGGTGGTTTTGCTGACTCGTCCGACCTGTCCCAACGGTTTGTCTCAATCTGTAACAGGTAGGGCCCAAATAATCGGTTAGCTGTTACAGATCGAGACAGACCACGGATGCTCAGCCGAAAATCTCAATCTGTAACAGGTAGGAACGATTTTGCCCCTTAGATGTTACAGATTGAGATATTTGACAGCTTGAATCGGCATCGCCTACAGCGCGGCGACGACCTTGTCGCCCATCGTCGTGGTGCCGAGGATCTTATCTGCCGGGGTGTTGACATCGGCGATGTCACGGGTGCGCCAGCCCTCGTCGAGCACGCGCGCCACGGCGCTCTCGATCCACGCGGCTTGCTCGCCCATGTCGAGCGCGTAGGTCAGCAGCATCGCCACCGACAAGATTTGAGCCAGCGGATTGGCCACGCCGAGCCCCGCGATGTCAGGAGCGCTGCCAGCGCTCGGCCCAAACAGCGATACGCCATCATCCAGCGAGGCAGAGGCAAGCATACCGAGCGATCCGGTAATCTGAGCCGCCTCATCGGACAGGATGTCGCCGAACATGTTCTCCGTCACCACGACGTCAAAGTCTGCCGGTCGACTGATGAGCTGCATGGCGGCGTTGTCGACGAGCAGGTCCTCAAGCTCCACGTCGGAGTACTCCTCGTCTTGCACGCGATGCACGATCTCGCGCCACATGCGGCTCGTCTCCAGCACGTTGCGCTTATCAACGCTCGTCACCTTGCCGCGACGTTTGCGCGCCGCCTCAAATGCCTGGCGCGCAATGCGCTCAATCTCGTACTCGCGATACTCCATCACGTCGACCGCACGCTGACCGGCCGCACCCGCAGCGCCCGCGCAGGTCACGGATGCGGGCGCCAAAGTCCCACGGCATGTTGTAGCCCATCGTATCGGGGATGTTCACGACCGTGGCACCGGCCTTTACGGCCGCCTCGATAATGCGCACCAGAAACTCCTGATCGGAGCGACCGGCATCCTCGGCATAAAACTCAACATCGTCAACGAACTTGCGAGCATGTTTGACGGCATGGATCGCTCACTCAATTGCCCTTTCCTCAGTCATATGGAGCTTGTCGCGCAGGTGACTGGTGCTCACACCCAGCCCTGTATGGATACGGGGCCTCTGGGCCGTTTTGAGCGCCTCTGCAGCCACTTCGATATCCCTGTCGACAGCGCGCGTCAGGCCGCATACCGTGCATCGGTCGCCCGCAATCTTGCCAATCTCCTGTACGGAGCGAAAGTCACCAGGACTCGAGATGGGAAAGCCCGCCTCGATAACGTCCACGTTCATGCGCACCAGCTGGCGGGCGATGAAGAGCTTTTCCTCGGTATTCATGCTGGCGCCCGGCGACTGCTCACCGTCGCACAGGGTGGCGTCAAAGATTGTGATTTTGCGGCTTATATGTTCCTCCTGATTGACCGTTTTATGACAGATGGCTTTCAGGAGAGAGAGAAGGCCTAGAGATAGAAAAATACCCGTGTCGCTCATCACGCCTGAAAGCGGCAGACGATAGCGCACCCGGGTACAACAAATCGTTATAGCGAGATTACAACCCTAGCGCGCTATCCAATCTAGTAGCGCTAGGCCTAGGAGCTGTTGCGTGTTCTTAAACATGTTGGGCTCCCTTCGGCCTCGGGTAGTACTACATCGCGCTAAAGTACAACACAAGTAAAACCACCACAAGGGTGCCTGTCCCCTTCGTGGTGGTTTCGTTGACTCAAAAGCAAGAGACCCGGTCCTGCACGAGGCAGAACCGGGTCTCTTTAGCAATGCTTGCTTTGCTCAGGCAGTAACTGTTAGTTACTCAGCCAGGAAGTCGCGCTGGATAGCGGGATCGACCTTGACGCCAGGGCCCATGGTGGAAGACACGGAGATGGACTTGACGTACTTGCCCTTAGCAGAAGAGGGCTTGACGCGCAGGATCTCGGTGTACAGGGCAGCGTAGTTCTCGACGAGCTGCTGCTCAGAGAAGGACTTCTTGCCCAGGGGCACGTGGCAGATGCCGTAGCGGTCGGCGCGGTACTCAACGCGGCCAGCCTTGAGCTCGGAGACCATCTTGGCGACGTCCATGGTCACGGTGCCGAGCTTGGGGTTCGGCATGAGGCCACGGGGACCAAGGATCTTACCGATGCGGCCAACCTTGGCCATCATGTTCGGCGTAGCGATAGCGGCGTCGAAGTTGATCTCGCCCTTCTGAATCTGGGCGACAAGCTCGTCGGAACCGATGATGTCGGCGCCGGCAGCCTCAGCCTCGCGGGCCTTCTCGCCCTCGGCGAAGACGGCAACACGAACGGTCTTGCCGGTGCCGTGGGGCAGGGAGATGGAACCACGGATGTTCTGGTCAGCCTTACGAGTATCGATGCCCAGACGGAAGTGGGCCTCGACGGTCTCGTCGAACTTGGCGGTGTCGAGCTCCTTAATGAGCTTGGCAGCCTGAAGGGGGGTGTAGAGCGTGGCGCGATCGATCTTCTCGGCAGCGGCGTTATAGCTCTTACCATGCTTAGCCATGTGCATTACCTCCTGTGGTTAAACGGGCGTGAGCCCTCCCACATCGTATCGTGTGCCCTATTGCACACATTTAACGGGCGCCCAGGTCGGAGCACCCGTCGTTACCATAAGAAATCGCTACTCAGCGATGGTGACGCCCATGGAACGGGCGGTACCGGCGATGATCTTCTTGGCGGCGTCAATGTCGTTGGCATTGAGGTCCGGCATCTTGATCTCGGCGATCTTGGTGAGCTGCTCCTGGGAGAGCTGACCAACCTTGTCGGCCTGGGGCTTAGCGGAACCAGACTTGAGGTTCAGCTCCTTCTTGATGAGGTGAGCCGCCGGCGGGGTCTTGGTGATGAAGGAGAAGGACTTATCCTCGTAGACAGAGATCTCAACGGGGATGATGTCGCCCTTCTTGTCCTGCGTCTCGGCGTTAAAGGCCTGGCAGAACTGCATGATGTTCACGCCAGCAGCGCCCAGAGCGGGGCCGACGGGAGGAGCGGGGTTAGCTGCACCAGCAGGAATCTGGAGCTTAATGACGTTGGCAACCTTCTTCTCAGCCATGGTCATTCCTTTCGAATCACGAGTGTGAAGTACTTGCTATATCGTAAGCACGCACGTGTTAGAAGCACTCCTGAGATGAGCAGTCACAGAAGAAGCACGCTCGCGCGAACGGACGAAAACTTAAGCGATGACAGCGACCTGGTTAAAGTCGAGCTCGACCGGCGTCTCGCGGCCAAAGATCATCAGCGTGACCTTGAGCTTGCCAGCCTCGGTGTTAACCTCGGAGACCTTGCCATCAAAGTCGGTAAGCGGGCCATCGGTGACGCGGACGGACGTGCCGACCTGAATATCAACCGAGGTGCGCTTGGGCGAATCGCCCTTACCGGGACGACGAGTCATCTTGTTGTACTCGTCGCGGGAAAGCGGAGCGGGCTTGCCGTTGCCGCCCAGGAAACCGGTGACGCCAGGCGTGTTACGAACGCACGTCCACGCATCGTCATCCATCTCCATGCGGACCAGGACATAACCCGGGAAGATCTTGGAATCCTTGGTCTCACGCTTGCCACCCTCTTTAATCTCGGTGACGCGCTCCATAGGAATCTCGATATCAAAGATACGGTCCTGCATGCCCATGGTCTCGATGCGATGCTCGAGATCGGACTTAACGCGGTTCTCGTATCCAGAGTAAGTGTGAACGACGTACCAACGCTTAGACATGGTTTAGCCCCTCAATCCAGAGAACAGAGCAAGAGCCTCGCCAAAGCCAGCATCGAGCAGAGCGATGACGACGCCGACGACGATCAGAGAAGCGCAAACGACGACCGAGTAGTTCACGAGCTCCTTCTTATCGGGCCACGTGACACGCTTCATCTCGGACTTCACCGAAGCGAAATACTTCTTGGTGCGGGCGAAGAAACCAGGCTTCTCGTTCTTCTTAGACTTCGCAGCCTTCTCGCTCTTCTTGGCAACGGCCTTCTTGGCCTCAACCTTGGAGTTGGCGGCAGCGTTGTTGGCAGGCGCCTGCTGCTGTGCCTTCTTCTTGTTCTTCTTGTTGGCCATTTGGGTTACCTCCGCGCAATGCGCTTATACATGAGTAAACCGTAAGCCCCCAAGTGGGAGCTTACGGAATAATGACTGGCACGCCAGGAAGGACTCGAACCCTCAACACTCGGTTTTGGAGACCGATGCTCTACCAATTGAACTACTGGCGTATATGACTAGAGACTAGCGAGTCTCTTTGTGCAGCGTGTGGTGACGGCACCAGGGGCAATACTTCTTGATCTCCATACGATCAGGCATGGTCGACTTGTTCTTGGTGGTCGTATAGTTGCGGCGCTTGCACTCAGTGCACGCAAGAGTAACTAGAGTACGCATGTATCCTGAACCTTTCATTTCCGCCCCGTACGGGCACGAGTTGTTACTTTATCAGCTCCACGTAAGTGCTGTCAATGAAAACCTCGAGTCAATTGGTTCTCGGTGGATCCATTCATATTTGGAACACATCAATGAAGCCATCGAGATCTAATCGACGGTGCATCCAGGACCATTATCGATCCTCTCGACACCAGCAACGGCTCAATATCCATTGCAGAAAAGAACCCGGCACCCATATAAGTGCCGGGTTCTCTAAGTCAGCTATATCAAAGAGCTAATTTACTCAATGATCGTGGAGACGATGCCCGAACCGACGGTGTGGCCACCCTCGCGGATAGCGAAGCGCAGGCCCTCCTCCATGGCGATCGGGTGGATGAGGTCGCCCTCGATGGTGATGTGGTCACCAGGCATAGCCATCTCGGTGCCCTCGGGGAGCTTGACCGTACCGGTAACGTCGGTGGTACGGAAGTAGAACTGAGGACGATAACCATCGAAGAACGGGGTGTGACGGCCGCCCTCCTCCTTGGTCAGAACGTAGATCTCACCGGTGAACTTGGTGTGCGGGGTAACCGAACCGGGCTTGCAGAGAACCTGGCCGCGCTCGATGTCCTCGCGCTTGATGCCGCGGAGCAGCAGACCGACGTTGTCGCCAGCCTCGCAGAAGTCCATGGACTTACGGAACATCTCGATACCGGTAACGACGGTGTTCTGGGTATCCTTGATGCCGACGATCTCGACGGGCTCGTTGAGCTTGAGCTCACCGCGCTCGACACGACCGGTAGCAACGGTACCACGGCCGGAGATGGTCATAACGTCCTCAACGGCCATCAGGAACGGGAGGTCGTTGTTACGAGCAGGCGTCGGGATGTACTCGTCGACAGCGTTCATGAGCTCGCGAATGGCGTCCATCCATTTGGCGTCGCCCTCGAGAGCGCCCAGAGCGGAACCACGGATGACGGGGATGTCGTCGCCGGGGAAATCGTACTCGGAGAGGAGCTCACGGGTCTCCATCTCGACGAGGTCGATGAGCTCGTCATCGTCGACCATGTCGCACTTGTTCAGGAAGACGACGATGTAGGGAACGCCGACCTGACGGGCGAGCAGGATGTGCTCGCGGGTCTGAGCCATGGGGCCGTCGGTAGCGGCGATGACCAGGATAGCGCCGTCCATCTGAGCAGCACCGGAGATCATGTTCTTGACGTAGTCAGCGTGGCCCGGGCAGTCAACGTGAGCGTAGTGACGGGCAGCAGTCTCGTACTCGACGTGGGAGACGGAGATCGTAATGCCGCGCTCGCGCTCCTCGGGAGCCTTGTCGATGTTCTCGAACGCAGTGAAGTCAGCCTTGCAGCCCTCGGTCTCGGAGAGAACCTTGGTGATGGCGGCGGTCAGCGTGGTCTTGCCGTGGTCGACGTGACCAATGGTGCCGATGTTAACATGCGGCTTAGTGCGCTCAAACTTCTCTTTGGCCATAAAGCCCTCCTCTAAACAGGTCGTCCCCGGACGGGACTTTGCCTTTATACCATAGTGGCCTCTCAACATACTATTGAGAAGCCACCGTGTTACCTATGGTAGCGGTGACTGGATTCGAACCAGTGACGCCACGGGTATGAACCGTGTGCTCTAACCAACTGAGCTACACCGCCGGATGGAGCCTGCAACCAGACTTGAACTGGTGACCTCTTCGTTACCAACGAAGTGCTCTACCGACTGAGCTATACAGGCACTTGACGGGTGGGAGCTATAGGATTCGAACCTATGTAGGCAGAGCCAACGGGTTTACAGCCCGTCCCCATTAACCACTCGGGCAAACTCCCAATCGTTCAAGTATCCGCAGGTTCTTTGGTCTTTTGGACCGCCGCCCCCGCGAACGAAAAAGATAATACGATGCAACCTTGGGGGCTGTCAACGAAAACCTCTAGATACACGGTTCCGGGCGTATCTATATAGCCTTGACCTGCGGTTTTGCTGTGTTTGGATATGAAGGACGGTGAATTTGCATGTAGCGGTGACATTTCCCGAGGGAACACTTTGTCGTAGTGGAGTACGCTGGCTGGAACGAACTTCGATAACGACCCTCTTGCACTATTACACAGGTTGCAATCGGGCTTCCACGGCACGATCGAGCGTGGATATTCTCCCGCTTTTAGCGCGGCTCTAAGGCCAAAGTGGCAGATTTTCCACGCTCATTCTCCAGGCGGGAGAACTATAGAGCCGCAACTACTCGGGCCAGGCCAAAGTAGACCCATAGAGCGGCTCCCCCTTGGTGCAGGGGTAGCGACTCAAGTAACACGACGATAGCAAGTCGAAGAAATAAGTCATGGCGTATTTCGAATAAACGCCGAGTCGGTCAATTCCGTTTCCCGCATTACCAAGACGATATACACGGTCAAAAGACCTCGATTTGTCATCGTTGCTAAACGCAGTTATTAGAATCTTCCTGCCCGAACGGCAATCAAGATACTCACGCGCCTGTGACGCAAATAGCCCGGAGACCGATACGAGAATTATCAATGACTGCGAAGCGTCTCCCATGTTTTTCAATTCCGCGACGTTAGCCCCAGCAACTATGCGAACTATCTTGCCCGCATAAAACATTTCCTGCTGAAATCGTACGAGATTGGCGCTCACATTATTGGTGCACCAGATTTCAACGTTTTTATGGCCATCAATTTCGTCGGCAAGGTGCTTAATAGCAATATCGGACACGCCGCTTTCAACCTCAGCGAACATCTCGATCATGCGAACGTCGAGCTCTGCCCTGTACTCCTCGTAGCCAAATTCCTCCTCTCGATGGCTTAAGTCGCTTGGAAAGACTGATTGAGTAAATGATTCTTTCAAATCGCTAAGAGACTGGTAGCCCAATCGATTGCAGAAACGACGAACAGCGGAACGGGTCACGAATGCATCGCGGGTTATTGCGGCAACATTGATTTCGCTCGAACGCCTAATGTGAGCGACGAGATATCGAGCGATGGCGGCATCGTTTGACCCAAACTCGCTGTTGATGATGGAGCTAATGCGATTGAGCACATCGAAGTCATTGATATTCACGTGATCCCTCTTTCCGCTCTCCTCGAAATCATAGTTCATTTATTGAATCAAACAGCTTTGGTCGTTCTCCTATGATTCAAATCAGTTGACGTCATCTTAATCGTAATTCCGCCACACGTATCCACCGTGTTGAATGATGGAAAGGGGATTCATGGGCAACGTGAACAACATGCCGTTTCTCTGGGGTTCCGCCACGGCGTCTTATCAGTGCGAGGGTGCCTGGAACGAAGACGGCAAAGGCCTTGGCGAGTGGGATTTCTTTAGCCACACAAGCAATAAGAACATCAACCATGTTGACGGTGATGTATCTTGCGACTTCTACCATCGCTATGAAGAAGATATCCGCATGATGAAAGAAGGCGGACAAAACACCTATCGCTTCTCTCTTTCATGGAGTCGAATCATCCCCACGGGTATCGGCGAAGTGAATGAAGAGGGTATCGATTTTTATAATCGGGTCATTGATTGCTGCCTCGAAAATGGCATAGAGCCCAACGTTACGCTGTTCCATTACGATCTGCCATTCACGCTTGCTTGCAAAGGCGGATGGCTGAACAATGACATGGCAGAGTGGTTCTGCAAATACGCCAAGATTTGCTTTGAGCGCTTTGGAGACCGCGTCAAAATCTGGGCTACCGTTAACGAGCCGCATTTCTACAGCTACTGCGTAAACATGTTGGGCAACTATCCCCCCAATCGATCGCTCGACGTTCAGTCGTACATGCAGTTTCAGTACAACCTGATGCGCGCAAGCGCACTCGCAGTCCGAACATATCGTCAAATGGGCTACGACGGCATCATCGGCGCCGTCCACGATGGCGGCGTTGTCGAACTCGACCCGGCAACCGAGCACCCTGATGACGTATTTCGATACGCAGACTTTTTCGCCAATCGCATGATTCTGGCACCAGCGCTTCAGGGTCAACTGCCGCCAGAAATGGACGAAATCCTTGAAAAACTTGGCGTCTCGCTCTATCGATCCCCAAATGACGTAGAAGAATTCAGAGACGGTAAAGTCGATTTTATTGGACTCAACGTGTATTGCCGAGAGTATGTAACCGACTGGCACGGTGGAGAGCTTGCCGTTTCGGCGAACAATAAGGGCGGTTCGAGCAAAAAGGTCGAAGGAAAATGCATTGCGCCCTTGTTTGAAAGCGCCCGCGACAGCAATGTTCCCCGCAATAAATGGGGCCGCGAAATACTCCCAGGTTGCATGTATTCAACCATCATGGATGTCCACGAGCGCTATGACGCGCCCCGCATCTTTATTACGGAAAACGGACATGGCGCCTATGAGCAACCAGACGCAGACGGAATGATCCACGATGATGACCGCATCGAGCTTCTGGGCCAGTTCATCGAGCACATGATGAGGGCTAAGCGCGACGGCGCGCGCGTTGAGGGCTACTACCTCTGGTCGACGATGGATCTGTATAGCTGGATCAACGGCTACGAAAAACGATACGGACTTGTCCATATCGACTTCGAGAACAATCTGAAGCGCACCCCCAAAAAGAGCTGGTATTGGTACCGAGACCTTATCTCGAAGTATCAGGAGCAGGAAGGTTAGGAGAAAGAGATGAAATATCAGGCAATGTCCGAAACAGTCCTAAAGGCTGTTGGCGGCAAAGAGAACATTACATCGGTAACTCATTGTGCGACGCGCCTTCGCATCGACGCACGAGACACCTCGATCATCGATCTCCAGCTCGCCAAATCGGCCGATCAGGCGCTCGGGGCAGTAGTCAGCGGTGGCCAGCTTCAGGTGATCATCGGCCCCAACGTCACCGAGGCTTACAACGACTTCCTCGACTTCGCGGGAATCGAAGTCGGCGGTGGCACGGTTGCCGACGATGCCCAAACCGCCAAAGACCTTGCAGAAGGCATTAAAAGCGGTAACACCGCCATGGGCTTGATTGAGAAATTCGGGAACGTCTCTGCACAGGTATTCATGCCCATCGTCCCGGCGCTCATCGTTGGCGGACTCATTCTTTCGATCAAGAATCTCCTGGTCAATTATTGCGGATTGAGCACCGATAGCGGAACCGCCCAGGTCCTGTTGGCGATCTTTAGCGCTTCGTTTAGCTTCTTACCCGTTTATCTTGGTTATCAGCTCGCAGCCGTCATGAAGATGCAGCCCATCATGGGCGCATTGCTGGGCGCGTTCATGATCAGCTCGTCCATTAGCGGTGCCGAGGGTCTCGACTTTCTTGGTATTCCCATCCCGACGAACGACTATTCGAGTACGGTAGTGCCCATCGTACTGGGCGTTGTATTCATGTACTTTGTCGACCGCGGCCTTCAGAAGATCATTCCCGACGTTACCAAACTGTTCTTGAAGCCGCTGCTCACCATGATCATCGTCGTGCCCGTCGAGCTGATTATCCTTGGCCCCGCCGGCAGCATGATGGGCTACGCGCTGAGCGACGCCGTCACGTGGCTTATGGACAACGCGGCATTTATCGCTACTCCGATCCTGGCAGCCCTTAACCCCTATTTCGTCATGCTCGGTCTCGATAAGGCTTA
This sequence comes from Collinsella sp. TF07-1, assembly GCF_003437235.1. NCBI lineage: Bacteria > Bacillati > Actinomycetota > Coriobacteriia > Coriobacteriales > Coriobacteriaceae > Collinsella > Collinsella sp. TF07-1. The sequence continues at coordinate 39,016 of NZ_QSRV01000009.1, read as the reverse complement.
CATCGCAATCGAAGTTACGAGCCTGGCGCAGCTCGGTTGGGCACCCATTATCTTTGGATTCATCTCGAACCTCTGCATTGGCGGCACGAGCCTCGCCCTGGCAACTGCCATGAAGGGAAACAAAGAGAAGAGGGGTATGGTCACCACGGTTGCCGTCACCGCACTCTGTGGCGTAACCGAGCCCGCGTTCTACGGTTGCCTCATCGAGCGTCCCCGCCTGCTTGTCGGCACGGCAATCGGCGCGCTCTGCGCTGGACTCCCTGCAGGCATCTTTGTTCTGAAAGAGTATGTTGCGGGAGCATGCCCCGGCCTTCTTTCGGCACTCATCTTTATCGCTCCCGATGGGTCCATGGGCAACTTCGTGCTGGCATGCGTTGTCGCCATCATCGCCATCGTCGTCTCCTTCATCGCTGCACGCGTGATCATCAAGAAGAACCCGAGCTATATTGAGTAGATGCCCGCTGTTTGCATTGGGGACATCCTCGGCAGACCATTAGCAAGAACCCAAGAAGTTCCTTAGGAGCTCGATTAATCCATTCGGATTCCTGAGACACAAACGACCCCGATTCCACAATGAAATCGGGGTCGTTGTTTCTAAAGCCGTCGATAGACAATCGGTGTTTACCTTAGCTCCCTATCCAAGTTAATTATCCACGCTCGTTCTCCGGTCGGGAGATTTTCTTCGCTCGCGTGTCCAGAAATCCACGCTCGAGCAGGACATCCAGATCCGCGCCCGCCCTTGTCTCGATCTGTAACAGCAAGAGGCCTATTCCGCTTCTACATGTTACAGATCAAGATATTCCTAAAACACCCTAAGTTTCATCTCAATCTGTAACAGTTAGATGCCGAATATCGGTCTTGGTGTTACAGATTTAGACAAACTGGAGGACGAGACAAACCAAAAACGGGATGGGCGCCAACCCGATGGCGCACCACCTAACTAGAAACGGGCCCTGTCCCATAAGGAACAGAGCCCGAAACTCTCATGGAGCCAGTGACAGGAATCGAACCTGCAACCCACTGATTACAAATCAGTTGCGCTACCGTTGCGCCACACTGGCACACTTGGCGCTTTCGCGCGAAGCCAGTTAAGAATAAAGGAATTACGGACGGGGCGCAACAGACCCTTTGACCGACCACATCTCAAAACTATTCGTTTTGGCGACGGCAACCCACAGTCCATTGATTACAAATCAACGGGCTGACCAATTGGGAAACGGGTCTCTATGGATAATCCCCTACCGGCCACGCAGGGCCTTGAGCTTGGCCAGGGCATCGGGGCTCAGGCGACTGCCCAGAGTCATCTTGATCTGCGGGGCTTCCTCTGCCTCGTGAACGTCGTTATCGATCTGCTTGATCTCGTCCACCAGCATGCGGCTCGAGATGCGCGTAACGCCCTTGCCCATGACGACGGCCTGGATCGTGCCGTCGCTCGACACCACGGAGCACGCGCGGCCTTCCTCGCGCGCCTCGATGCAGAGCTTCTGCACCACGGTATCGGCAGAGACGCCCGTCGGCGAAAACTCAATGCGCACGCCGCGGGCCGGTAGGTTGGGGCGCTCGCTGGAGATGTTGCCCGCGCCGTCGAACACGATCACGGCCTCGTAACGGCCCTGGGCAAACGCCGCGACATCGTTGATGAGCGCAGTACGAGCCATATCGTGGACGTCGCTGGAATACGGATCGTCGGAATGGTCGTACACGAGCTTTTCGTAGCGCGGCGTGCAGTGAATCACGTTGTAGCCGTCGACCACCAGCAGCTCGGGCTTATTGGAGTGCACCGTCGAGACCGGATCGGCGATAGCCTGCGCAAACGCATTGCCGCCCACGCCATAGGTCGCGGCCGAAACAATTGGCTTGGCCGAGCCCTCGCCAAAGCGCTTGGCCTTGGACTTGGCGCGGTTCTTCTTGGACATGCGCTACTCCTCCCCCATGAGCTCGCCGGCATTGCGGCGCAGCCACTCAAAGCACAGCGCGGTGGTCGCCTGGGCCACATTGAGACTCTCGGTCATGCCGCGCTGGGGAAGCTTGGTCAAAAAGTCGCATTTCTCGAGCACCAGGCGCGAGATGCCGTCGCCCTCGGAGCCCATGACGAGCGCAACGCGGCCCTCAAAGGGAGCATCCCAGCAGCTGCCCTTGGCGTGCTCGGAAGCACCGCCCACCCAAAAGCCGGCGACCTTGAGGTCGTCAAGCGCTCGGGCGATATTGGGAACCTGCGCGATGGGCAGGTGCATGACGGCACCAGCAGAGGTTTTGTAGCTGCCCACGGTCACACCGGCGGCGCGCTTGTTTGCAATGATGACGCCCGCCGCGCCCACGACCTCGGCGGAGCGCACGATCGCACCAAAGTTGCCATCGTCGGTCACATGGTCGAGCACGACGACGAGCGCCGGTCCGTCACCCGCGCGATCGAGGATATCGGCGACATCAGCATAGGGGAAATTACCCACCTCGAGCGCAATGCCCTGGTGAGCGCCATGGCTCGACAGCGCATCGAGCTGCGCGCGCGGCACATACTTAATGCGGACACCCGCGGCGTTGAGGTCATCGACCAGGCGCGACAAGGCGGCATCGCGCTCCCCGCCCTCGGCGATGAGCGCGCACTTGATGGGAAAACCAGTGCGCAGCGCCTCGGCGGCAGCACGACGACCTTCGATAAACTCGCCCTTGGGAGCCTGGACAGTGTCGCGGTTACGATCTCGCTGCGGACGCGCAGCCTGGGCTTGGGAGCGCTCGCGCTGGCCCTTGGGAGTGGCAGCGCGTTCGTTGCGGCGAATCGGACGCGAGCCAGAAGCAGCCTGCTTGCCGCCACGAGGTGCACGCTTGCGATTGTCGGCCATAAAACGACCTCCTAAATACAACTATCAAACGAAACAAATAGACCGACCGCCCGAGGTGCGGCAGATTGCCTTGAAAGAGGAGGGCATAGACCTTGAGGTCATGCCCGACGATTGAAAGGCAAGGTGCCGTGGCTCGGGCGGTCGGGTGCTTGGAAAACCCGCAGGGATTAGAGAGTCTTAATACGAGTGCCGGCGGCCGTATCTTCAATCGTCAGACCCAAGTCCTTGAGCTGGTCGCGGATGGCGTCGGCCAGATCCCAGTTCTTGGCGGCGCGGGCCTCGGCGCGGGCCTCGAGAATCTTGGCGGCGGCCTCGTCCACGTCGTCGCCCGTGTAGGCGACCAGGCCGGCGGCAACGCCCAGCAGGCCCAGCGGCAGCTCGACCTTGGGCTCGGGAAGCTCAACGCCAAATGTGTCGAGCAGCTCAACCAGCGTATCGGCGGCAGCAAGCGCAGCGGCCTTGTCGGCAGCATCGCCCGCCTGCTCCAGGTACTGGTTGCACTCGGTCACAAAGCCAAAGACAGCACCCATGGCACCGGCAGTGTTAAAGTCGTCGTCCATGCACTCCTTAAAGGTGGCACGGGTCTCGGCGGCCTTGGCGGCAAACGCCTCGGATGCTGCCTCATCGGCATCGGCCGTCGCATGGTTCGCGGCCCAGCGCAGGTTCTCGACCGTACCGGCGATACGCATGAGCGAGTTCTCGGCACCCTCCAGGCGCTCCCAAGAAAAGTCGAGCGGCGAGCGATAGCTCGTCTGCAGCATCAGCAGGCGCAGGGCCGCGGCAGAGTGCTGCTCGAGCACCTCGGCCAGCGTAAAGAAGTTGCCGAGCGACTTGGACATCTTCTCGCCGGCGACCAGCAACATGCCCGTGTGCATCCAGGTGTTGGAGAAGCCCTGGTGCCAGGCGCAGGTGGCCTGGGCGCACTCGTTCTCGTGATGTGGGAAGGCAAGGTCGGAGCCGCCGCCGTGGATGTCGATCGGAGTGCCCAAGTAGCGGTGCACCATGGCGGCACACTCGGTATGCCAACCGGGACGGCCCTCGCCCCAGGGGCTCGGCCAGCTGGGCTCGCCGGGCTTGGCGGCCTTCCACAGGGCAAAGTCGAGCGGGTCGTTCTTGTCCTCGTTCTCCTCGATGCGCGCGCCCACCATAAGGTCGTCGATGTTGCGGCCCGAGACCTGACCGTAGTTGGGATCGCTGCGCACGGCAAAGTACACATCGCCGTTATCGGCAGCATAGGCATGGCCCTGCTCGATAAGCGTCTTGATCATGGCGATCATGGGACCGATCTCCTTGGTTGCGCGGGGGCGCACATCGGGATCGAGCACGTTGGCGGCGCGCATGACGCCGATGAACTTGTCGGAGAACTCCGTCGCGACCTCGGCAGCCGTAAGGCCTTGCTCGTTGGCGCGCTTGATGATCTTGTCATCGACATCGGTGAGGTTCTGGGCGAACGTGACCTCGTAGCCGCTCGCGATGAGCCAGCGACGAATCACGTCAAAGCTGATGAACGTGCGGGCATTGCCGATGTGGATGTTGTCGTAGACCGTGGGGCCGCACACGTACATGCGGACCTTGCCGGACTCGATGGGCTGGAACTCTTCCTTTTTATGGGTAGCGCTGTTGTAGATACGCATTCGTTACTCCTTAACGGTTTTCTGTAGCAGGCAGACGGCCCAGGCGCCGATTCCCTCGCCCTGGCCTTCCCAACCGAGCTTTTCGGTCGTAGTGGCGGCGACGCCCACGTTTTCGACGTCAACGCCCAGGGCATGGGCAAGGTTGGCGCGCATGGCATCGCGGTGCGGGGTGATCTTGGGCTGCTGGCAGGCAATGGTGCAGTCGGCATCGACAAACTCAAAGCCCAGCTCGCGCGCATAGTCCATCACGCGAGCGAGCAGCACCATCGAATCGGCGCCCTCGTAGGCGGGATCGGTGTCGGGGAATAGCTTGCCGATGTCTCCCCCGCGGCAGGCGCCCAGAATGGCGTCCGCCAAGGCGTGTGCGAGCACATCGGCATCAGAGTGGCCCAGCAGGCCGCGCTCGTAGGGAATGTCAACCCCGCCGATGATACATCGACGCCCCTCCACCAGACGGTGAACGTCGTAGCCGTGTCCAATGCGCAGGTTACTGAACATGGGGAAGGTCCTCTCCCTCGGCCATGCGACCGAGCAGAATCGCGGTTACGGGACGCAGGTCCTCGGGCACCGTCACCTTAAGGTTATCGCGCGGGCTCTGGACGCAGCGAACGCGTCCTCCCATGCGCTCGACCAGTGACGAATCGTCGGTACCGATAAAGCCCTCGGCAATCGCCGCGGCATGGGCGCGCTTCATGGCGTTGACGCTAAAGATCTGCGGCGTCTGCGCGGCCCAGTACAGCTCGCGCGGCGGCGTCTCGACGATGTTGTCGCCGTCGACAATCTTGAGTGTGTCGATGGCAGGCTGGCCGCACACGACACCGTCGAGGGCACGGTCGCTCACGAGCACGTCGACAGCGTGATCGATGGCCTCGGTGGTAATGAGCGGACGAGCGCCGTCGTGAATGGCGACATATTCGAAACCCGCCGGAACCGCATGCACGCCGGCACGGGTGGAATCCTGGCGGGTCTCGCCGGCATCGGCAAAGCTGATGGGCGTGCTATACGAATACGGGCTGATGGCCAGGCGGCGCATCTCGGCACGACGCTCGGCAGGGCAAACCACGACGATATGGCCGACCTTATTGCTACGGTCAAATGCGCGGATGGACCAGCTCATAAGCGGACGGCCCGCTACATTGACGAGCTGCTTACCACCGGGGTTACCAAAGCGCTGGCCGCTGCCACCGGCAACGACCACGGCGCATACGGGCGCCATTATGCGTTCCCCTGTTTGGTGCCCTTCATGCGGTACAGGGAGTCCGCAAGAATGGCAGGGTTGTTGACGCCAAAGTCGCCCAGGCGCTCCGGATCTTCGCTGATGTCGTCCATGAGCTCCTGCAGCGATCCATACTCGTCGACGATCTTCTCGGCCACGCCGTCGCGCACGACGGACACGCGCGAAAGCGTGCGCAGGCCCAGCGGTGTCATGACGGAGTCCTCGTCCAGGTCGTCGTAGCCCAGAACTGCCGCCACATGCTGCGGGTCGGACAGGTCCTTAGGCGTCATGCGGCTCAGGTTGGCGCGGATCTTCTCGGCATTGGCCTCGGAGGAATCGCTCGCATAGTCGCGAATCATCAGGTCGTATTCGGTATCCATGCTGGAGCCGGCGAGCTGCTCGAGCTGCATCTGCACGAGCTTGCCCTGGTTGCCCAGCTTGACAATGCAATCCTTAAGCTCAGTCTTTGCCTGCTGCATGATCTCGAAACTCGAGAAAATGCCGGTGATGTCGGCGAGCGTGACGTAGTCGTCGAGCTCAAGGGCCGTCAGGCGCAGCAAGGAGCGGTCGAGCGACTGACGGGTGGTCTGGAGCGTGGCGACGAGCTGGTTGACCGAGCTCATGATGGTGGTGACGGGCTGGATCTCGTAGCTCTTACCGTGGACGTACACGTTGACGACGGCACGACGAGCCGAAACCGAGATCACGATGGCGTCGGTGAGCACCGACATGCGAGCGGCGGTACGGTGACGCATGCCCGTCTCACTCGTGGCGAGCGAGGGATCGGGATTGAGGTGGAAGTTGGCGCGCAGGATCTGGGTGAGGTCGCCATCGATAACGATAGCGCCGTCCATCTTGGAAAGCTCGAACAGGCGGTTCGAGGTAAACGAAATGTTGAGCGGGAAGCCGTCGTTACCAGCAGCGAGCACGTTTTCGGTGTCGCCGACGCAGATAAGGGCGCCCAGGTGACCAGCAATGATCATGTCGAGGGCGGTGCGGATCGGCTGGCCAGGTGCCGTCAGGCGAATGGCCTGTTCCATACGCTTTTGCAGCTCGTTCTTATCCAAGGCATCGCTCCCATCGTATACGCTCCATAAACGTCAATAAGTTTCTCACGGTTTGCCCCTGTGACGCCCGCAAAATCCGATGCTTACAGAATGAGCGAACACAGCTGAGAGCCCCAATCCAAATGAGCTGCTTATGTGGTAGCATCGAGATTCGCATAAATGAGGGAGTAGTCGCGTGATCGGGTTCGCCTCCGGTGGCGCGGCAAGTCAACACACTGGCCGATGCGGCCTGGCTTGCCATAATGAACGAGACTCGTGGCTGTGCGCGCAACGCGTACGCCACGAGTCTTTTTTGTTACTCCCCCAAGAGGTACACGCGGGCCCGCCCGCAGAGAGGGAGCCAGACTATGGGACTCGCAGAGCTCGTGTTGCTCGCCGTTGGCCTTTCGATGGACGCCTTTGCCGTTTCCATCTGCAAGGGCCTTGGCATGAAGAAGATCAACCTTAAAGTTGCCGTGGTGCTCGGCTTGTTCTTTGGCGGCTTTCAGGCCGGCATGCCCGTAATCGGATGGGCACTCGGCAGTCAATTCATGGGCATCATCGGACCCATCGACCATTGGATCGCCTTTATCCTTTTGGCCTTTATCGGCGGCAAAATGCTGTGGGAAGCCTTTACCGAGGACGAGAATGAAGGCGACGGCAAGGATACCGAAAAGATTGACCTGGGCGAGTACCTGATCCTCGCCATCGCCACCTCAATCGACGCCCTAGCCGTAGGCATCTCATTTGCGGCGCTCTCGGTTGACATCGTTCCCGCTGTATCGCTTATCGGCGTCACAACGTTTATCTTCTCCGTCGCCGGCGTAGCGATCGGCCACACCTTTGGCGCGCGGTACGAAAAACCTGCCACCATCGTGGGCGGCATCGTGCTCATCCTCATCGGACTTAAGATCTTGCTTGAGCATCTGGGGATTTTGGCGCTGTAACGCCAAACACAATCGCTCAAAACTCAACGCCAGTACAAGGCCTCATGCAAAGTTTTGCATGAGGCCTTTTCGTGCAGACTTTTGCATGTCATACTGATATGCAAAAGTCTGCATGTTGGAGATCGCCATGGATACCCTTCCCATCACCACACCACGCCAAGCTGGCATCTATGTGCGTCAGGCACGCGAGTCGCAGGAAATCACCCGTGCGGCCCTCGCTAAAAAAGCCGGCGTTTCGGAGCGCCTGCTCGCATCGCTCGAGCTAGGAGACGCCACGGGTATTCGGCTCGACAAGTTACTGACCGTCTTTAACGCACTCGACATAGGTCTCTTTGCGCAAAGCGATAACGACTCCATCGCATCGCCCTCCGAACATCCGACGACGATAGCGGACCTCCCTATCGCGAACTCGAATGCCCTGCCAAAGCCAAGCGTAGGCAGACAACCCGCCCGACAGGGAACGCCATCTTCCTATGGTGCCCTGCTGGCCCAAATCGCAGCCGAGCAAGGCCTTTCCGACACTTCAGACCTCTCCTTTGGCTGTAAGGTTGTGAAATAAATGGCAGAGATGGAGCTTGCGACCCTCATTTGTGGCGAAATCGCAGGCACTCTCCGGCAAGACGAGCATGGACTCTGCAGCTTTGTATACGCCCCAACCTATCGCGGAGCACCACTATCGCTTACAATGCCGCTTTCCAATCGCACGTATGGCCATAACATCGTCCGCCCGTTCCTATTTGGCCTTTTGCCCGACAGCCAAGAGCAGCGTCGCGCTATTGCCACCGAGCATGACGTTGCATCCAACAACCCCGTCGCCCTCTTGTGCCATATCGGTCTTGACTGCGCGGGGGCCGTTCAGTTTTGTCGAACCGATCAATTAGGCGCCGCCCGCGGCAGGGTCTCGGCATACCGCCCGCTTACCAATTCTCAAATCGCTCACAAGCTCAAAGCAATTCGCGATGACGAAAGAGAGACATGGATGGGCTCCAACGAAGGCTGGTCCCTGGGCGGCAACCAAGGCAAATTTGCACTAGCTTGGCATGATGGCCAATGGTGCGAATGTCTAGGGTCATCCCCCACTACCCATATCTTCAAAAATGGTGTCGTTGGGTTCAAACATCAGGCCTTAAACGAATTCGTCTGCATGAAAACGGCTCGGCGTGTTGGCATTCCAACTGCCAACGTCTCCTATTGCACATTTGAAGACGAAGCCGCGCTCGTCGTTGAACGGTACGACAGAATGGTCAATAGCAGCGGAAATATCGAAAGGCTGCATCAGGAGGACTTTTGCCAGGCGCTCGGTGTATTGCCAAGCCAGAAATACACCGCCGACGGAGGACCAACCACACGAGACATCCAAGAACGACTGATTAACACAGTCCCCCACCACATGAATCTTGTGCTTTTTACCTATATGTTGTTCTATAACGCCATTATCGGAGCGCCTGACGCACACGCTAAAAACTACTCGCTCATCCTAGGCAAAGGCACAAACGCAGCGCTCGCACCCATGTACGATGTCGCATCGGGCTTGGCGTACGAGCGTATGCGCCGCCGGGCGCGCCTTGCCATGAGCGTCGGCGGCGAAAATCGAGTGGGGCGCATCGGTCCAGGCGCTATCCGCCGATACCACGGTATGGGCGACCCCGCGCTGGAGGCGGCGCTCACCGATGCCGGGCTATCCGAGAAGTTTTGCTTTGCGACCATGATGGACCTCGCCTACGAGGTGCCCATTTGCATGGAAGAGATCATGGACGAATACGCCGACCTGCCCGGCATGGCGGACCTGCGCGAGCACATGCTCGGCCCCGTCCGCGAAAACTGCCAGCGCACCCTCGACCTCATCAAGGCGGATATGGGCTAGGCGCCAATCAATCCACATTTCTTAAAAGAAGAGGGGGGGGCACCCGTCGCAAAAGTTCGGATGCCCCCTCTCGTAATGTCATTTGCAATCCGCTAGCACGTGGCTCGAACTGCTGCTAGCGCGACCCTTACGCGGCAAGGCGCTTGAGGACGTCGATGAGCAGCTCGTAGAAGCGCTCGGCAGAAGCGAGCTCCATGCTCTCGTCCGGGGTGTGGACATCGGAGAGCGTCGGGCCCACGGCGATGGCGTCCAGGCCGTGCAGGGCCTCAGCAAACAGGCCGCACTCAAGGCCAGCGTGAATGGACTCGATGCGCAGCTCGGAGCCAAAGAGCTCGCGATAGCTCTCGACAAAAACGTCGCGGACCGGCGAATGCTCGGCATAGCTCCAGCCGGGATACTCGAACTCGAACTTGGCGTCGAAGCCCAAGACATCGGCCAGCGTCTGCAGGCGGTCCTTGAACTCGTTCTGCAGCGAGGTGATCGAGGAGCGCGGGGACAGCATGATCTTGACCTGGTCGTCGGAAGTGGCGACCACGCCGATGTTGGAGGAAACCTCGACGGAGCCGTCAGTGGCGACGTTGCGGCGAATCACGCCGTTAGGGGCAAGACGCAGGGCGCGGATGAGGGCAAGCGCGGACTTCTGATCCATGGCCTCGACCTCGGCGTCGTCGGCAATCTCGACGGTGCAGGTAAAGCCGGGGTCGAAGACCTCGAGCTCGGCAGTGACGTCGGCGATGATGTCCTTTGCGATCTGGGCCGCGGCCTCGGCGGCAGCGTGGTCGGCGTAAACCAGCTCGGACTTGCACTCACGGTTGATGGCGTTGTCCTTAGTGCCGCCGTTAAAGCTAACGATGGCGGGCTCGCCGGCGACCATCAGGCGGTCGATGATGCGGGCCATGATGAGGTTGCCGTTGCCGCGCTCCAGGTTGATATCGTTGCCGGAATGACCACCCAGTAGGCCGGAGATGTCGAGCGTGAGGGTGCTGCCGGTCTTGTGCTCGCGCACGATGGGGCAGGTGTAGGTAACAACGACGCCGCCGGCGCAGCTGACGGTGGCAACGCCCTCTTCCTCGGAGTCAAGGTTAATCATGGTGCGGGCGCTAATCTGGGACTTGTCGAGCGTCTCGGCGCCGACCAGGCCAGTCTCCTCGTCGGTGGTGAATACGCACTCGAGGGCCGGATGAGCAATCGAATCGTCGTTGAGCACGGTAAGCATCAGAGCGACGGCGATACCGTTGTCGGCGCCCAGAGTGGTGCCGTTAGCGGTGAGGACGCCGTCCTTGACGACCAGGTCGATACCGTCGGTCGTAAAGTCGTGCTCAACAGAGCCCAACTTGTCGCACACCATATCGATGTGGCCCTGCAGCATCACGGTCGGAGCATTCTCGGCGCCGGCAGAAGCGGGCTTGCGAATGATGACGTTGTAGACCTCGTCCTGGTACACATCGAGGCCGCGCTCCTTGGCAAACGCAACCAGGAAATCGCTGATGCCCTTCTCGTTGCCAGACCCACGGGGGATCGCGCTGACCTCCTCAAAGAAATGGAACAGCTGGGCGGGCTCGTAGCCGGTGATCTTGTAATCCATGGTGCCTCCTTGGCGCAACTGATTAGACAGTAAGACATGCGCCTTGTATATTCCCAGACTTTGCGTGCATAAACCAGTCGAAAACGCCGAGCGCCCTTGCATCATCGGCTAACGGCGGGGAAACGCTACTTTATTAGAATAAAGTAGGTTAGACGGGCCGCGCCAAAGGGACGTTGGACCCTTCAACCAACCTCAACGCTTGATCAACGTTTATGCATACGCCATTGATATGTTTAATGAGATCTACTTTGAACGAAGGGTCCTTTTTCAACAGAAAAAGGGCGCTCCTTTGGAACGCCCTCGTGGACACAAGGTTTTGTTACGCCCTACAGCGCGCCAGAGCCGGCTTGCATCATACCGCCGGGGCCCGAGGTCACGCCGCCGCTCACGGGCGCGGCGTTGCCGGTGTGCGGTGCCGCCGGGGCGGTATCGCCACCGAGCGTGCCCGCCGGACGCGGTGCCGGGATCTCGCCCGTGCCATGGCTAAAGACAAACTTGCCATCGGCCACGTCGCACAGGACGGTATCGCCCTCACCCCACTCGCCGGCCAGAAGCTCCTCGGACAGCGGGTCCTCGATGAGCTTTTGAATAGCACGGCGCAGCGGACGCGCACCGTTGGTGAGGTCGGTGCCCTCGGCCACGATCTTGTCATAGGCCGCATCGGTGAGCTTGATGTTCATGCCGTTGGCAATCAGGCGCTGGCGCAGATCGTCCACCAGCAGGTGAGCGATCTTGGTCAGGTTCTCGCCCGAGAGCTTCTGGAACACCACGATGTCGTCGATGCGGTTGAGCAGCTCGGGGCGGAACAGGCGCTTGAGCTCGCCCATGGCGCGGCCGCGGATCTCACTCGAGGTGAGGCCCTGCTCGCCGGTGGTGCCAAAGCCAACGCTTGCATCCTGCGCAATCTCGCGGGCGCCCACGTTGGACGTCATGATGATCACGGTGTTGCGGAAGTCGACCGTCTTGCCCTGGCTATCGGTCAGACGACCCTCTTCCAGCACCTGCAGCAGGATGTTGAAGATATCGGGGTGCGCCTTCTCGATCTCGTCGAACAGCACGACCGAGTACGGGTGGCGACGAACGGTCTTGGTGAGCTGGCCGCCCTCATCGTGACCGACGTAACCCGGAGGGCTGCCGATGAGCTTGGAGACCTCGAACTCGCTACCGAACTCGGACATGTCGAAGCTGATGAGTGCGTCCTTGCTGCCAAAGAGGTACTCGGCGAGCGTCTTGGCAAGCTCGGTCTTGCCCGTGCCGGTGGGACCAAGGAAGATAAAGCTGCCGCCGGGGCGACGCGGGTCCTTGAGCGGCGAGCGGCTGCGGCGCACGGCCTTGGCAACGGCCTCGACAGCCTCATCCTGACCGATGATGCGCGTCTTGAGCACGCTTTCGGTCTGCAGCAGGCGCCGGCTCTCGCTCTCGGTAAGCGAGGATACCGGCACGCCCGAAGTCACGGACACGATATCGGCGATCTGACTCACATCGATGGTGAGCGGGCTGGCGTCGAGCTCGGCGGTCCAGGCAGCCTTGGCCTCGGCGAGTTCAATCTCGGCAGCCTTCTGCTGCTCGGTGATCTCGGCGGCCTTGTTCATGTCGTCGCTCTCGGTGGCCTCCTGCGCGGCGGCCTTGAGCTCCTCTATGCGATGCTCGGCCTCGCGCACCGGCTCGGGCGCGCGGTTGGCGGCGATGCGAGCGCGGGCACCGGCCTCGTCAATGAGGTCGATGGCCTTATCGGGCAGGAAGCGATCCTGGATGTAGCGGTTGGAGAGGTTCGCGGCGGCCTCGATGGCACCCTGCGTGTAACGCACGTGGTGGTGCTCCTCGTAGCGTGGCTTGAGCGCAGTCAGAATCTTGACGGTGTCCTCGACACTCGGCTCCTCGACATCGATGGTCTGGAAGCGACGCTCGAAGGCCGGGTCCTTGGTGAGGTACTTGCGGAATTCCTCGGCCGTGGTGGCGCCGATAATCTGGAAGGCACCGCGCGCGAGCACAGGCTTGAGCATGGAGCTCGCGTCGATGGAGCCCTCGGCAGAACCGGCACCGATGATGGTGTGCATCTCGTCGATAAACAGGATGACGTCGTCGGCTTCGGTTGCCTCCTGGATTACGTTCTTGAGGCGCTCCTCAAACTCACCGCGGTACTTGGCGCCCGCCACGAGGCCCGGCAAGTCGAGCGTCCAGATGTTCTGGTTCATAAGGTTCTCGGGCACGTTGCCGGCTGCAATCTGCTGAGCCAGACCCTCGACGATGGCCGTCTTGCCCACGCCGGGGTCGCCCAGAATGAGTGGGTTGTTCTTGGTGCGGCGCGAAAGAATTTCCATCATACGCTGGACTTCCTTTTCGCGACCAATCACCGGATCGAGTTCGCCGTCGCGCGCCTTCTGCGTAAGGTTGGTCGCGAACTGCTTAAGCGTATCGGTGCCGCTCCCCTTTTGCTGGGAGGCATCCGAGCCGCTAAAGAACGGCAGGCCCGTACCGGGACGACCAGCACCGGCGCCAGCGAGCGGGCGCTTCTTATCCTGGTCCTTGGCGGTGAGTTTCTCGATAGCCTTTTTGATGGAGGCGGACGACACACCCAGGCGCATGAGGATGTCCATGGCCATGCCGTTGCCCTCTTCGACGATGCCGATCAGCAAGTGCTCGGTCGACACGTAGGTCTGGTTGTTTTCACGCGCCACGCGGAATGAACGCTCCATCACGCTAATGACGAGCGGCGTAAAGGCGAGCTTGGCCGCCTCGGTCTCCTCACTGGGCTCGGGAACCGTGGTCTGGACCTCTTTGAGAGTATCCATGATGTCATCGTAGGAGATGTCGAGCGAACGCAGTGCCTCGGCGGCAATGCCCTCGTCCTCCTTAGCGAGTGCGAGCAGCAGGTGCTCGGTACCCACCTTATTTGAGTGAAGATCGAGCGCTTCTTGCTTGGCCATGGACATGACCTTGCGCGCGCGATCGGTAAAACGGTCTAACATGCTAGTTCCTCTTAGACGAGCTAGTTTTTTCAAACGCAAAGCGCCGCCCCGCGGCAGCGCTTTGGTCTCTTTACCCATATGGAGTATATGTTAACCGTTGGGACCTTTCCCGCCCGTAGCCGCGCGACAACGTCTACAAAAAAGGAATTGCCAGGTGCCTCTGCATCGGCCCAACGAGCGTGGATTTTCGGACACCCATTCCACGAGCGTGGATAATCTCCCGTTTTGAGCCCGTAAACAGGCCAAAAACGGGAGATTATCCACGTTCATGTTTTGCGGATCAGTTTCATTTGCACCAATTAGCTGGTGTGGCGCCAGCGAGGGTCGGTGAGCGTACGCGCCACACCCAGGCCAACGGGCAAAAACGCCACGATGAGCACTGCACGCACAAACCAGCCGAGCATATTGACCGTGTCGAAGGTGCACATGTAATACATCGAGCGATACAGATACAAGCCCGGCACCATAATGACAATCGATGGCACCGTGAGGGCGATACGTGGGTAGGTGAGCTTGATTTCGGCTAAGCTCGCGAGCAGCCCCGATACCAACGCACCAGTAAACGCAGCCGCCTCGGGAGGCATGCCCGCACTCAGGCCCAAGAAGGGAAGCAGCGTCGGCGCATCGACGAGCGTAAGGCGCAAGGTATTAGACACGGCGCCGATCAGCCCAGCTGCCGCGGCCATCTTTACCGGGCTGTTGAACATCACCGAGAAGCCGAATACGCCAACGAAGCTCATCACCACGCGCAGGAGCGTAAGGGCAAGCGGCGAAAGGCCGAGCGGGGCAAAATCATCCGGTGCCAGCCCCACACACTCGGCAACCATCCAGCCCACAAGGGTCGCCATCACAATAATCGACACGGCATACGAAAGACGCTCAATGCCGCTTCGCATATCGAGCTTAGCGATGTCGAGGCCTGCCGTAATGAGGGGAAAGCCGGGAATCACAAAGAGCATGGCGCCGATATAGCCTTCTTGGTGCGACATTGCCCCCGGTACGACCTGGCCAAGGCCGAGCAATGCCAGCAGATACGAAACGCAAGCGAGCGCAACGCCAATCGTCAGCGCGCTAAACTGGCCAAGACCCTGCTTGAGAATATGAGAGCGAGCAAAGTTGCCAACACCAGCGCCTACGAATGCGCAGGCCATCTCGATAGGGCCGCCGCCGAGCAAAAAGACGAAGGCGCCGCAAGCACAAGCTGCCGCAAGGCCCTGTTGCCAGGGAGAGTAATCGGGTTTTGAACTCTCAACGGTCTTGAGCATCTCGTGGTATTCGTGCACGGTAAACCGGCGCCCATACGTCTCGATTTCCTTTAGGAAGCTCTCCATCATCCAAATGCGATGGGTATTGACTCCCGTTGTGGGCAGGCTGACAACCTCGTTAAAGCAGTGGCCATCTTCGATGCAGGTGCACTCAAACGACAGAAGACTTAAGTCAACGTGGACGGTGACACCGAGTACGGCGGCAACGCGATTCATGGTATCGCGTACACGCCAGGCACCCGTTCCGCTCGCGAGCATAAGCATACCGGTGCGGCAGATGATGGATGACTTATCGGTGAGCGGCGCATCGACGGCAAGCTCATCGCCTGCCGTCACGATCTGGTGCCAGTCTGTTTTCATATGGAGTGCGCCGGCACGAACACCGTGGTGCATGGGGGCTCTCGAAAGCAGCGAGTCAAGGCGCGAAGACTGTGGGGGCTCCGTTGATTCGTCCTCAACCTCATCAGTCTCTTCATCGACCAGATCAAATGAGTCAAGCGATGCCGGCTCGCGACGATCGATTAGCTCCTCATCCTCATCGTCAAAGTAATTGAACTGATCGAGCATGTCCTCTTCGATTGCACGCTCGCTCGCATCGTCCATACAGGCGCTCCCTTCCTACCGACTAACCCCCATCCTAGGCAGCAACGGCTAAAGGAAACATAAAACAGACGACTGTCATGCATGGAAGGCGTAAACCCCCAATGCACCGGTAGACCCCAGGCGGCTAGGACCGTCCCCAAGTGCCGGCACAAGAGGAACGTCCCTAAGTGCCAACCAGGGCAACGCCACAGGTAGAGGACGGACAGCGAAAGCCCGCCAGAGCGAGCAAGGTGCCTTCAAGCAAAATGGCGCCGCAGGTTGAGCATAAGTCAGCGAGCGGGTCGCATTTGAGACAAGGTGACGTGAAACGAAAGGGCGCTGACCTTCTGGTCGCGCCCTTGAAGTTGAACGTCAGATTGTCCAAATGCGGCCCGCGCAGCGTCGAGCCGTTACGCGGTTCTACGAACCGCGTAACTAGTTAGTACATCTTTGCGCCGGCGGGGATGGAGGCGTCGAGCTGGATCAGGTTGAGACGCTCCTCACCATCCTCCTCGTGGATAGCGCTGATGAGCATGCCGCAGCTGGGAATGCCCATCATCTTGCGCGGCGGCAGATTGGTGATGGCGAGCAAGGTCTTGCCGACCAGGTCCTCGGGCTCATAATAACCGTGAATGCCGGAGAGGATGGTACGGTCGGTGCCGGTGCCGTCGTCGAGCGTAAAGTTCAGCAGCTTCTTGGACTTCTTGACGGCCTCGCATGCCTTGACCTTCACGGCGCGGAAGTCGCTCTTGGAGAAGGTATCAAAGTCGACGAACTCCTCAAACAGCGGCTCGACGGCAATCTTGGAATAATCAACCGTGGGCTTGAGCGGCTTGACGAAGGGGCTCGCGGCGTTGCCGGCCTCGGCAGCCTTGGCGGCAGCGGCACCGGACTGGAAACCCTTCTCGGGCTTCATGTGCGGGAACAGTAGCACGTCGCGGATGGAAGCCTGGTTGGTGAGCAGCATGACCACGCGGTCGATACCGATGCCGATGCCGCCCGCAGGAGGCATACCGTACTCGAGGGCGCGCACGTAGTCCTCGTCGTACTCCATGGCCTCGTCGTCGCCGCCAGCCTTCTCGGCCATCTGGGCGGCAAAGCGCTCGGCCTGGTCGACCGGGTCGTTGAGCTCGGAGAACGCGTTGGCGTACTCGTGACCGGCGATAACCAGCTCAAAGCGATGCGTCAGGCGCGGATCGTCCTCAAAGCGCTTGGCAAGCGGGCTGACCTCGATGGGGTAATCGCACACGAACGTGGGGTTGACGATGGTGTCCTCGCCCAGCTCATCGTAAATCTCGGCGATGATCTTGCCAGCAGTCCACTCGGGCTTAATCTCCAGGCCCTTCTCGCGCGCGGCGGCAGCAAGCTCCTCGACCGGCGTGTCGATGGTGACCTGCTTGCCGAGCACGTCGGAGACGATGTCGGTCATGGGACGGCTGGCCCACTCACCAGAAAGGTCGATGGTCTGGCCCTGGTACTCGATAACCTCGGGGTTGCCGATGGCCTTGTTAGCCGCCTTGATGACACCCTGGGCGAGCGCCTTCATGCCCTCGAGGTCGGAGAAGGCACGGTAGGCCTCCATCGTGGTGAACTCGGGGTTGTGGGTAAGGTCCATGCCCTCGTTACGGAAGATACGGCCGATCTCGAACACGCGCTCAAAACCGCCGACGATGCAGCGCTTGAGGTGCAGCTCGGTGGCAATACGCAGGTAGCACTCCTGATCGAGCGCGTTGAAGTGCGTGATGAACGGCTTAGCCGTAGCGCCGCCCTGGATGGTCTGCAAGATGGGGGTCTCGACCTCCATGTAGCCGTCGGACTCCATAAAACGACGGAAGGTGGAGAGAATCTGCGAACGCTTACGGAAGGTCTCGCGAACGTCGTCGTTGGCGATCAGGTCGACATAGCGCTGGCGATAGCGGGTCTCCTTGTCGGAGAGGCCGTGGAACTTCTCGGGCAGCGGACGAACGGCCTTGGCAAGCAGGGTCGCACTCTTAGGGGCAACGGAAAGCTGGCCGCGCTGGGTGCGCACGACCACGCCGGTCACGCCCAGGATATCGCCAAGGTCGAGGGCCTTGAGCGTGTTCCAAGCGGTCTCGTCCATGTCATTGATGCGGCAGAACAGCTGAATCTCGGCAGTCGCATCGCGCACGACGATGAACATAATCTTGCCCTGACCGCGCTTGGCGACCACACGGCCGGCGATCTTCACGACGTCCTCGGTGTCCTCACCATCGGCAAGCTCGGCGTGCTTTGCCTCGATATCGGCGACGTAGTCCTCAAGCTCAGAGTGTTCGGGATAGGGGTTCTGGCCCGCCTCGAACAGGGCGGCGCGCTTGGCCAGGCGGGTGGCGCGCTCGTCGTTGAGCGTCGATGCCTGATCGGCGGCGTTCTGGTTCTCTGCCATAAGTTAGCTCCTCAAACTAAAACGCTCCCCAGGATTCGGTCCCAGGGAGCGAAAACATACCTTTACGCGGGACCGTGGTCTAGCGTGCGATCTTGGCGATGGTGTAGACGCGAGTCTTGCCGGAAGGCGTAACGACCTCGACGGAATCGCCCTCGCCGTGACCGATGATGGCGTGACCGACCGGAGACTCGTTGGAGATCTTGTGCTCGAGCGAGTTGGTCTCGGTGGTACCGACGAGCGTGACTTCCATGACCTCACCGTTGGGATCAATCAGAGAAACGGTGGAACCGATGGAGACGGTCAGGTCGCCCGTGCTGGCAGCGATCTGAGCGTTGGCGAGGATGGCCTGGATCTCGGCAATACGAGCGGCGTTCTGGGCCTGCTTGTCCTTAGCGGCGTCATACTCGGAGTTCTCCGAAAGGTCGCCGAACGCGCGGGCTTCCTTGATGTCCTCGACGATCTCCTTGGCGTAATCGCCCTCACGCCAAGCGAGCTCCTCGACGAGCTTCTGGCGGCCCTCAGCGGTCAGTACGATCTGGCTTGCGTCCATACGGATATCTCCCCAACTCTGATCAAACAATCAACTGTCAACAAAACGAAAAAGACCGGCTAGCCTGCGGGCAAGCCGGTCAGGTGCTCACCCCAAAGGGATGGGACTACTCTGCGTCCGCGTCGCTGTCCTCTGCCTGCTTCTTCTTGGCAGCAGCGAGCTTGGCCTCGAGCTCAGCGATCTCCTTGTCCTCCTCGGACTGCTCGACCACGACCTCCTCGGCCTGCTTGGTCTCGGCCTTATCGTCGCCCTCCATACCCTCGCGGATATTCTTGACGGTAGAGCCGAGGGACTTGCCGAGCTTCGGCAGGTTCTTGGGCCCGAAGATAATCAGGACAACGACGAGAATAATGATGAGCTCAGGAGCCCTCAGTCCAAACATGTAGACCTCCACAATACAGCGAGACAAGCTCGAATGAGTATACCGCGGGTATCGCGGTATCACAACAATAGCTAAAAAAAGGGACCGCAAGAAGCGGTCCCTCCTCATGCTCTGGTCGGGTTGACTGGATTTGAACCAGCGACCCCTGCGTCCCGAACGCAGTGCTCTACCAAACTGAGCCACAACCCGTTAGCTCGACTATAGTAACAAAGATTTTCGCCGCGTGCTAGATAAATTTTTATTTCTTTGGCGCTTCAATGCGAACCGTGTCGGAAACGAGCTCCGTTGCATAAGCCCACCAGCCGTTTTGTTGAGCCGTCGCCGCAAGATTGGCTGCCGTGGCGGCGCTATCGCAGAGAGCAAACGAGCAGGCACCCGAACCGCACACGTTTGTGGCAATGGTACCGTCCTGTGAACGAAGCCAGTCGAGCACCGTTTGAATCCGCGGCTCCATCTGCGCGGAAATGACACCCAGGTTGTTGTGGACGAGCGCGTAGGCCGCCTCTGCGTCTCCCGAGCGAAGGGCAGATGCGATCGCTCCGGGCTTGTCCGCAGGCGCTGGGGTCTCGTCAAAACGTCGATAGGCTTCAATTGTTGAAACGCTTGCCTCGCGCGGCTTAACCAGCACGACGGGTGTCGCGGGAAGTGCGGGGTACTCGGTTGCCAGCACGTCTCCCCCACCCACGTAAAATGCAGGGCTGGCATGCAAAAAGAAGGGAACGTCGGCGCCAATGCCGCGCGCGATGTTGTCCAGCGCGGGATCGGCACGGTCGATACCCCACAGCTCTGCCAAGGCGACAATGACCGCCGCGGCATCCGTCGAAGGACCGCCCAGGCCGGCACACAACGGGATGCACTTCTCGATCGTGATGCAGACGTTGGCTTCACGACCATAATGCTCGGCCATAGCGAGCGCAGCACGATACGCCGTATTCTTTTGCATGGGAAAATCTGATGCCGGAACCGTCTGAACGGCCAGCGCCTGCGCCGGCGTGACCGTCACGGTATCGGAAAGACCGACGGCTGCCATCAGAGAATCGACCCTGTGGTAGCCGCGGTCATCGCGCTCGGTATGAACCCCCAGGTAGAGGTTAATCTTTGCCGGCGCGGAAAGAGTCAGGGACCGATCGGTCACCGTTAATGCTCCTCGAGCTGATTGCCGAGCGGGGTAAAGATATGCTCGCCGCTCTCGGGATCGAACAGCTCGACCTGGCCGGTGAGGACATCGATATACTGGTAGGACTGACGCGACTTGCGGCCACGACGCTCGTCAACCTCGACAATGAAGACGGCCGGGTGGACGCTCTTGATGGTGCCCATGCGCTCGACGACGCGGGTACGGCCCATGTTGGCCTTAACCTTGACGCGATCGCCCACCATATCGGTCAGCTTCTCGTGGATGTCGTCGACGTGATTGACTTCCATCTCTTCCATGAACAGGGCCTCCAGAAGGTGCAATTCAAAAAGGGGATAATACCCCTAAGATAGACAAAACTCTAATACTATAGCACCCTGTTGTGGCCATACGCAAGCAGCTAAAAAACCCGGTCCCAAATTGACTACTTATAGACCATCGGTATCGAGGACGATGGTGAATGGGCCGTCGTTGACGAGATCGACTTTCATATCGGCGCCAAAGATGCCGTGCGCCACGTGTTCGACATCTTGGCGAACGAGCGTCAGGAAGTACTCGTAGAGCTCGTTGGCGACATCGGGGGCGCCGGCATCCGTAAACGACGGACGGCGGCCGTGGCGGCAGTCGGCGAACAGCGTGAACTGCGACACCACGAGTACCTCGCCGTCGACATCGGCAAGTGCCAGGTTGGTCTTGCCGTTCTCGTCCTCGTTGATACGCAGCCCGCGGAGCTTGCCCCACAGCTTGTCGGCCTCGGCACGCGTATCGCCATGGCCCACACCCAGCAGCACCAGGTAGCCGCGCCCAATGCGACCCACGCACTCGCCGTCGACCGTCACGCCGGCGTTGAGCACGCGCTGCACCACCGCACGCACGGTCTACTCCTCACCCGTCAGTTTGGCGGACAGATGCTCGAGCGCGTGGAAACGATGGCTGATGGCGTTCTTCTCGTCCGCCGTCAGCTCAGCCATGGTCTTGCCCGGCGTGTCGACCGGCAGGAACAGCGGGTCGTAGCCAAAGCCGTGATCGCCGCGGCCCTCATGTGCGATAACGCCCTCGCAGGCGCCCTCACCATAGGTGACCAAACCGTCCGTGTCGATAAGCGCAACGACGCTCATAAAGCGCGCAGTGCGGTCCTCGTCGGCCACACCTTCCAGGTTAACGAGCAGCTTGGCATTGTTGGCGGCATCGTCGCCGTGAACGCCCGCGTAGCGCGCGCTATACACACCGGGCTCACCGTCCAGCGCGTCAACGACCAGGCCCGAATCGTCGGCAATGGCCATGAGCCCCGTCTCCTCGACCGCAGCCTGCGCCTTGATGATGGCGTTCTCCAAAAACGTCGTGCCGTTTTCCTCGGGGTCCTCAAAATCGCCCAGCTGACCGAGCGCCACAAAGCGTACCTCGGGCATGACCTTGCCCAAAATGGCCTCAATCTCGGTGAGCTTATGGGCGTTGCCGGTTGCCACGACGATGGTCGCCGCCGGGTCGAGGGTGTCGATGTCAATCTTCTCAAGTGCCATAGCTGGCCTCCTTGTCTCTATAGCAATGCCGTGTTGAGGACGACGAGGACCTCGGCCTCTCTCCCCCTCTCAATCAACGGCAGTCTTATACTTCGACGTTTTCCCAGATAAAACCTACCAAAATAAACCTGTCCCCTTTTGGCAGGTTAGGCGAGGGCCTGGCGCTGAAGCTCGATGAGCTCGGCAATACCCTTGTCGCCCAAATCGAGCAGGGCATTGAGGCGCTTGCGGTCGAAGGGAGCCTGCTCGCCAGTGCCCTGGAGCTCAATCATCTCACCGGTATCGGTGGCGACAAGATTCATGTCGACCTCGGCGTGACTGTCCTCAGAATAATCCAGGTCGAGCAGGGTGTTGCCGTCGACAACGCCCATGGAGATGGCAGCCACCTGGCCGGTAAGCGGGATGCGCTCGATCTTGCCCGCCTCGACCCACATGGCGAGGGCGTCGTGCAGCGCCACCCAGGCGCCGGTAATGCTCGCCGTACGCGTACCGCCATCGGCCTGAATCACATCGCAGTCGACGGTGACGGTGTACTCGCCGAGCGCTTTCATGTTGACGACGGTACGCAGGCTGCGGCCAATGAGGCGCTCGATCTCCATGGAGCGACCCTTGCGGTTGGCATGCTCGCGCTTGCAGCGCTTGCCAGTCGACGTCGGCAGCATGGAGTATTCCGCGGTCACCCAGCCGGCCTTAGCTCCCTTTCGCCAGCCCGGCACGCCCTCCTCGATAGTGGCGGCGCACAACACGCGCGTGTCGCCAAACTCGGCCAAACACGAGCCGTGGGCGTGCTTCATGACGCCACGGGTGAGCTTAACGGGGCGCAACTCGTTGGCGGCGCGGCCGTTGGCGCGGTTGACCTGCATGTACTCCATAGAAATATCCTTTCGGCAAAAGGTGAAGGTGAGCCTTTGGTCGGTGACCTTATATCTATTTCAGTTCGTCGATATCGATATGTTCGATGCTCTTGAGCGGCTGACCAAAGATAAAGCTGCCCGCCACCGCAAACTCGGCAATGTTATCGGCCGTCGTGGCAAAACGATGCTGCGGCTCGGCGGCGACGCCCGCCAGCTGCTCGCGGCGCGTAAGGATGTCGGTCAGCTCGCGCGTGGTCTCCTCGGCGGAACTCACGACGCGCACCCCAGGCCCCAGCGCATGTCGGATAGGTCCCACCAACAGCGGAAAATGCGTACAGCCGAGCACCACGGTATCGATACCGTGGTCGCGCAGCGGCTCAACCGTGGCACCCACCAGCGCACGCACGGCAGGCGTATCGAAGATGTCCTCGTTCTCAAGCCACTGTTCCTGCAGATGTGCACCCGAGGCGAGCTCGTGTTCGACAACCTCGACAAAGCTCGAGGCAGGACAACCGTATACATCGACGCCGGCATCTAGATCCTGAATGGCGCGCGTGTAGGCGCCCGAGCGAATGGTGAGGTTGGTGGCGAGCACGCCCACGCGACGCGAACGGGTGCTGTTGATTGCCGCACGGGCACCCGGCGCGATCACGCCGATCACGGGAACGTCGAGCACCTGCTGGGCCAGACGCAAGGCCGCAGCTGTCGCCGTGTTGCAGGCGATGACCATAATCTTGACGTCGTGCTTCGACAGCCAACGGCCCGCCTGCAACGCAAACGAGCGCACCTCATCCTCGGTGCGCGTGCCGTAGGGGCAGCGTTTGGTGTCGCCGAAGTAGTAGACGGACTCGTGCGGCAGCGCCGTCGCGATGGCGCGCGCAACCGTCAGACCGCCCAGGCCAGAATCGAACACACCGATCGGGCGCGTGTCGCCTGCCGGATTCTCGATATCGGACATTACCTCACCAGTCTCTCTCGAAAAGACATATCCAAGTGCGGCGACGCCGCGCTACGAACGCGCCGCGACCAGCAGCTCTGCCGTCGCCGCCCAACCGTCGACAATTTTGCCGCGCGTAACGAAAGCGTTCTCGCAAGCAGCCAGGAACTCGGGCGCGCCGGCGCTCGTCAGGCCATTCTCGACCAGACAGAACGTGCCCACGTGGTCAGCCATGTAGAAGTCAGACTCGGAATCGCCGAGTGCCAGCGTCTCCTCGCGCTCGATACCCAGGTGCTCGCAGAAACGTGCGATGGCAACGCCCTTGTTGAGGCCGGAGGGATTGATGTTAAACGCGCGGCCATCCTCGACGCGTTCGAGCTCGAGCGTCGTCGGCTTGGACAGATGCGTCAGGTGACCGTTACAGGCCCAGACCAGGCCGCAGCCGGCCTCGTCCAGGATGGCCTGGACCTCGTCGTCGGGCACATCGCCGCGCATGCCGACGGTGACCTCGCGGTACTTGTAGCCAGTCGACATGTCATTGTGGTACTCGATCTTATGCGGCCAGCGGGCGAGAATCTTCTCGCACACGCCGGTCTGCTCGATCACCTGATGCGGCGTGAGGCCGCAGGCGGGGTCGTAGGGCATATCGCCGGTCAGATACTCCCAATCGTTGGCCTTGAGATCATACATGACCAGGCCGCCCATCTCACCGATGTAGGAGTTGAGGCCGAGCACGCGCGCATCCTCGTGGATCATGGTGCGGTTGCGGCCCGAGGTGGGGACCACCTGGATGCCGGCGCGGGCAAGTGCCACGACAGCCTCGACGAGCTTGGTCGAGGGATTGCCGTCGTTGTCGCGCAGCACGCACGAGCCGGGCGCGAGCATGGTGGCGTCCAGGTCGGTAAAGACGTACTTAACCTTGGCAAGGCGCTCGCGCATCTCGCCCGAAAGCTCAGCGACGGTCGGCAGGGTATTGTGGGACATGGTCACTCCATTACGTAGAAGGGGCTTCTGGTCTTAGGCGGCGCGCCTCGCTTGAGGGGGAACGCGCTTGCAACGGCAGCGCGCTCAGGGCGCCGCCGCCATCATGGTTCATTAGTCAAACTGGGTAACATCGATCAGGCGATTGGCCAACGAAAGATCGCTCTCGATGGGCACGAACTCGTCGCCCACGTGCATGAGTTCCTCGTCACCCTTTGCCAGCAGCAAGACAATGGTGGGGGCATCGGGGTTAACGTACTCCTCGCGCGCCGCCTTGAACGCCGCATGCACAGCGGCTTCGCGATCGAGGATGATCCTGTTCGGCGTATCGTCGGGAACATGTTCGGCAAGCTCGCGACAGACCTTCATCGGGTCCTCGTGAGCCGGGTCCTCGTTGGCAAAGATCATCAGGTCGGAATATGGTGCGGCCTCGCGCGGCAATTGCTCGCGGCGCTCCTGGGCCTTGCCGCCGGCGGCGCCAAACAGCGCAATGACGGGGCTGGCAGGAAACGCACGTTTGACCGACGAGAACAGCGAACGGAATGAAAGCTGGTTGTGCGCGTAGTCCACAACGCAAATCACGCGGCCATCCTTCGACTCCACGACCTCCATGCGACCCGGCACACGCAGCTTGGAGAGGCCCTTCTTGATGGCATCGATACCGATGCCAATCTCGCGCGCGGCGGCGATAGCGACCAGCGCGTTCTCCACGTTAAAGTCTCCCGCGATACCCAGCAGGACCTTCTCCCCCGCCTCGGGCTCGTCGGCGCTCATGCCGTGCAGGTTAAACTCGATGTTAAAGCCAACCATGCGGACATCGCTTGCCCACAGGCTCGCCTCGGGATGCTCGACGCCAACGGTCACCAAGCGCTCGGCCGTCGACGCGGCCTCCAGCACGCGTTCGACTTCAGCGGTGCCCAGATTCACCACGGCGGTCTTAGCCTGATCAAAGATCCTGAGCTTGCTCTCAAAATAATCCTCGAAGGTCGGGTGCTCGATCGGTGAAATGTGATCACGCCCGATGTTGAGGAAGCACGCCACGTCAAACGGCAGGTTCTCGACGCGCTGGTACTTGAGCGCTTGGCTCGAGACCTCCATGACCATGGACTGGCGACCTGACGTGCGGCAGTTGGCGATATGGCGCCAGACCTCGGGGGCCTCGGGCGTAGTATTGGTGCTCTCGTAGCACTCGATGCCATCGTCGGTACTCACCGAGCCGATCATGCCGCAGGACTCGCCCGCTGCCTTGATGATGGACTGAAGCATAAAAGCGGCCGTGGTCTTTCCCTTGGTACCGGTGATGCCCACGATCTTGACATCGTGGTCGGGACGGTCGTAGACCTCCGGCGGCAACAGGGCCATGGCCGTGCGAACGCTATCAACAACCAGCATCGCAGCACCGCTCTCCTGCGCCAGCGGCTCCAGAGACTCGACCAGCGACTCCTCGCACACAAATGCGACGGCGCCCGCATCGAGCGCCATGCTCAAAAACGCGGGCTTAAAGGCAGCACCTTTGCAAAAGAACACGTCACCTGCCGAGACCGCGCGCGAATCAAACGAGCAGCCGGTCACGGCACGCTCGTCAACCTGCTCTGATGCGCGCAGCTTACCGCACACATCGAGAAGCTTGGCAAGCGTATCGACCGTGGTCACGGTCGCGGAATCCGAATGGTGCATCTTTCACCTTTCTCAGCCATTTGGCAGGGACGGTTTTTATAGTAACTGAAACGCACCCACGCAAAAACGGCTCCCGGAGGAGCCGTTACGCGCAGGCGTTCGTAAGCCGAGGCTAGGCAGCCTGAACAGCGGGCTGGTCCTCGTCGATAAAGAAGCGCTTGTACCACACCAGGAACACGAGCGGCGTATAGATCTTGCGCTGGAAATCGCCCTTGCCCGCAAAGTGCAGATCGAGCAGGTGCATGAGCTCGTCGGTATCGAAGAACTCGCTTGCCCACGGCGCGGTGAAGTACTCCTTGACATAGTCGTACCACTTTTGCTCGCGCAGCCAGTAGACAATCGGCACCGGGAAGCCCACCTTGGGACGGGTGGCCCACTCATCGGGCAGCGACTTGTTGGCAGCGTGGCGGAGTACCTGTTTGTTGCCGTTCTCGTTGATGCGGTAGCGGTCGGGAATGTGCTCGGCGAACTCCATGACTTTGCGGTCCAGGAAGGGCACGCGCAGCTCCAGCGAGTGCGCCATGCACATCTTGTCGGCCTTGAGCAGAATGTCGCCCGGAAGCCACATGTTCATGTCCAGGTACTGCTTCTTGACCAGCTCGGGCTGACCCTTCACGCGCGCATAGATGGGGGCGGCAAGCTCGAAGGCGCCATCGCCGGTGTTGTACTCGGGCTTGAGCACGCCGTCGACCTCGCGCTCCGGCCAAACCAGAGCCTGTCCCAGGAACGACTTCTCAGGGATCTCGGCACCCTTGACCAGGAAGTTATGTCCCTTGAAGTACGGCATATGCAACGCCAGGTTACCGAGCGCGCGACGGATGGGCAGCGGCACCATCTTTTTGTACTTGCGGACCGGAACCGTGTCCTCGTAGTAGGCGTAGCCGCCAAAGAGCTCGTCGGCGCCTTCGCCCGAAAGCACGACGGTGACGTCCTTGCGGGCCATCTCGGCCAAGAACCACAGCGGCACGGAAGACAGGTTGGACTGCGGCTCGTCCATGTGATACTGGATGTCCTCGAGCGCACCGAAGAACTCGTCGGCGGTAATCATCTTGCGGACATTCTCGACGCCGAGCTTGTCAGAAAGTTCCTTGGCGTAGTTAGTCTCGTTGAAATTCTTGTAATCGAAGCCCACCGAGAAGGTCTTGTCGGGCATGAGGCAAGCGGCGATGTAGCTGGAGTCGACGCCGCCGGAGAGGAACGACGCGACCTTGACGTCGGCGATGCGATGGGCCTCGACGCTCTCGTGCACGACCTCATCCAGCTCGTCGACGTACTCCTCGAACGGCTTCTCGACGGCAGAGTAATCGCAATCCCAATAGCGCTCGATGTTCATCTTGCCGGTCGGGATGTCTACGGTAAAGTAATGCGCCGGCGGCAGCTTGTAGACACCCTCGAAGAAGGTCTCCTCGGTTGCCGAATACTGCAGCGTCATGTACGGACGCAGGGCCTTTTTGTTGACCGCCTTGTGGAAGTGCGGGTAGTCCAGGAAGCTCTTGATCTCGGAACCGAAGAGCACGCCCGGAGCGCCGTCGCCCGCATCGGCCATGGGATAGTAGTAGAGCGGCTTGATGCCAAAGATATCGCGGGCGCCAAAAAGCTTGTTCTTCTTCTTGTCCCAGATGACGAAGGCGTACATACCGCGCAAGCGATCAAGTACTGCCTCGCCCCACTCCTCATAGCCGTGCAGGAGGCTCTCGGTGTCGGCGCCGCAGTGGAACTTATAGCCCTTGGCCTCGAGCTCGGAACGGAGTTCTTGGAAGTTGTAGATCTCGCCGTTGAAGACGATAACGACGCTGCCGTCCTCATTGGCCATGGGCTGAGCGCCGGCCTCGGTCAGGTCGAGGATCGACAAGCGGCGGAAGCCCAGGGCAACGCGGCCGTCGATAAACTGACCGCCCATGTCGGGACCGCGATGGACGATGCGGTCCATCATCTTGGTGAGCACCTCGGATTGGTTATCCGTCCCACCGACAAAACCGACAAAACCGCACATATACTATCCCCTCTGCTGTTGCTGGGCATCAAATCGAATCAGTAGCTTTTGAGTATACCCGAGGGCGTAAAGAGGGGCGGAATGTTCAGGCAATCTCAACTGAATCAGCTCCGCTGTGACACGCGACGGTTACCTTTAATGGATATGAGATGAATGAGGCGATTGTTTTGCTATACTCTCTCCGCACGGGCGATTGGCGCAACGGTTAGCGCAGGTGCTTTACACGCACAAGGCTGGGGGTTCGAATCCCTCATCGCCCACCACTGATTTGATAGGCTCCCAGCTATGGGGGCCTTTCTTTTTTGGGCCCAGCGCATGGGATTCGAACCCGCCAGCACGTCCGCCACAAAGGCCGTGGCCAAAAAATGGCAAAAATGAGTACTGTTACTAATTTTGTAGCAGCGATTTTTGGGTTTCGCTGGGTAAATCTAGCCCTGAATCAGCGATTTGAAGCCTTTGCTAGCTGTTTCCCCATTAACATAACTGAACATGTGTGGTCTAACTAATCCTAGATAGTCGGTTTCATATGAGATTCAGCTGGTGACAGTACTCACATTTGGCATTTTTTGTCCAAAGGCTCTCCTGGCCATTGCAGATTTGTGGCAAAACGGGTTCCGGACCGCTGAATCATGCCACATAGGGCACGTCCGCAGTCCGGAACCCGGTCCAAATTGAGTTATTGTGCCGCGTTAGCCCAAGACACCCGCCAGGATCTCGATTAGGCTGTCCACGTCGGCCTCTTCGCACACGAGCGGCGGCAGGAAACGCAGCGTATGGGCACCCGTAGCGTTAATCACGGCACCAGCCCCCAATGCACGGGCCACAACGTCGTGTGCATCACCCACAGTATCGTCCAGATCGCAGCCGAGCATCAAGCCGCGGCCACGCACCTCGGTCACGTTCGGCAGCTTGGCGAGCTTTGCCTCCATATAGGCGCCTACCTTGGCAGCGTGGTCGGCATAATCGCCGCGCACGAGTGCGGAGAGCGTCGCGGCACACGCCGCGATGGCCAAGCAGCTACCGCCAAAGGTCGAGCCGTGGTCGCCCGGCTTAAACACGTCGGCAATCTCCTTCTTTGCCACGACGGCACCCATGGGCACGCCATCAGCAATGCCCTTGGCAAGGCTCATGATGTCGGGTTCCACGCCATAGGTTTGGAATGCAAACGGCTTGCCGGAGCGGAAGATGCCGCACTGGACCTCGTCGGCGATAAGCACGGCGCCCACTTCGTGTGCCAGGTCGCGCGCTGCCGCCATAAACTCCTCGGTCATGGGGTGCACGCCACTCTCACCCTGGATCGGCTCGAGCATCACGGCACAAATTTCGCTCCCCAGCTGCTTAAAGATCGCACGCAGTTCATTGATATCGTTGGGCGTACAGGCCACAAAGCCACCCGGCAGCGGGCGGAAACTATCCTGCAGCCAATCCTGCATGGTGGCGGCAATGGTCTCGAGCGTACGGCCGTGGAAGCCGCCGCGCATGCACACGATAGTGTTGCCGCCGTTACCGGCACGCTTGGCGTACAGGCGCGCAAGCTTCATCGAGCCCTCATTGGCCTCGGCGCCGGAGTTGGCAAAGAAGGTCTCCCAAACCTGCTCATCCGCAGCCGGGGCACCAAGAGCAGCTGCCGTGGTCTCATCGCCGGCGGCAATGGCATCGGCAAGCACGCGCGCACCATCTACGTCGTCGTTGGCAAGCTTGGACAGCAGCGCCGCGACCTGTCCGCGCTGTTCAATGTAGAAGTAATTGGAGACATGCATGAGTTTTTTGGTCTGTGCCTCGAGCGCCGAGAGCACAGCCGGGTCGCCATGACCTAGGCTGCACACGCCGATGCCGGCAAGAAAGTCGAGGTACTCACGGCCATCGTCGCCGGTGAGCTTCATGCCGTGACCCTCGACAAACTCGACCGGAGAGCGGCCAAAGGTATGCATAACGTAATTGGATTCAAGCGATTGCTGAGCTGCAAGTGACATGGGATGCCTTTCGTTGAGCGCCGAACGGCGCAGGCCTATGGGTGCAGGAATGGGGCGGCTGCGGGTCAGCTAGACCGTCTGAAGCTTCTCGACCTCGTCGAGGTTCTCGGTCAGACGCGCAGCAAACGTCGAAAGCGGATGCGGATGCGTATCGAACTCGTAGGCCGTCTCGGTGGAATGGATCACGGTGCCGACGCCGGCATCGGTCAGCAGCTCCAGCAGCAGCGAATGCGGCGTGGTGCCGTTGATGATGTGGGCACGAAATACGCCGCCGGCAAGCGCATCGACGGCCGCGCGCAGCTTGGGAATCATGCCCTTATCGACCTCGCCGCCGTAGAGCATCTCATTGACCTCGTCGAGCGTCAGGTTGGAGATAAGCGAATCCTTGTCGCCAAAGTCCTTGTACAGACCGTCGACATCGGTCAAGAAAATCGCTTTGTGCGCATGGAGCGCCGCCGCAACGGCACCGGCGGCGGTATCGGCGTTGATGTTGAAGAAACCGCCGTCCTCCCCCGCCGCGACGGTAGCGATGACGGGGATGTACTCGCTATCGAGTAAGCGCTCGATATAGTCGGTGTTAACGTGTGTCACTTTGCCCACTCGACCGAGCTCGGGGTCGAGAGGCTCGGCGATGAGCGTGCCGGCATCGCTGCCCGACACGCCCACGGCCAGGTTGCCGTGGTGGTTGATGGCAGCAACCAGCTCCTGGTTGACCTTGCCGCCCAGTACCTCGCGCACGATATCCATGGTCGCCGGCGTGGTCACGCGCTGGCCGTTCTTAAACTCGACGGGAATATCGTAATGGCTCAGCGCCTCGTTGATAGCCTTGCCGCCACCATGCACGATGACGGGACGCATACCGATGATCTTGAGCAGGACGATGTCGCTCATCACGTCGCGGCGCAGCTGCTCGTCGACCATGGCGGCTCCGCCATATTTGATAACAACCGTCTTGCCGGTCAGGTTCTTAATCCACGGCAGCGCTTCGAACAGCAGCTGCGCGGTTGCTTCGTTGGATTCGCTCGATCGACAATCGCGTGCGAATTTCATAATCTGCCTCGTCTTTCGTATCGTTATCGCGCCGTGCTCCGCTGTCCGCAATCGCGGCAAGATGCGCAGCGTGCCTGGAATCTAGGAACGGTAGTCGCCGTTGATGGAGATGTACTCATGCGTGAGGTCGCAGGTCCACACGGTCGTTGCCGCGTCGCCTGCGCCCAGGTCGGCCGAGATCACGATCTCGGGCGCCTCAAAACGTCGTAGAGCCTCGTCCTCGTCAAAGGGAACAGTCAGACCGTCGCGACAGACAGGCATGCCCATCATGTCGATGGAAACGTCTTCCTGATTAAACTTCACGCCGCACTTACCGAGCGCCATGGCAACGCGGCCCCAATTGCAGTCATGGCCGGCGATGCAGGTCTTAACGAGCGGCGAGTTGGCAACGGCGCGGGCGGCGATATCGGCCTCCTCGTCGTTCACGGCGCCGGTAACGTTGACCGTAACAAGCTTGGATGCGCCCTCACCATCGGCGGCGATATTGCGCGCCAGGCTCTCGCACACCTCGTGCACGGCAAATGCCAACTCGTCAAAGGCATCGGAGCCCTCGACGATAGGCTCGGCATCTGCGGCAGCGGCGCCGGAGGCAAGCATGATGCAGGTGTCGTTGGTCGAGGTGTCGGAATCGACCGTTACCTTGTTAAAGGTCTGCTTGACGGTCGAGAGCAGCAGGGCATGAAGTGCCGCAGGCTCGACGGGGGCATCGGTGGTGATAACTGCGATCATGGTGGCCATATTGGGCATGATCATGCCCGAGCCCTTGCACATTCCGCCTACCGTATAGACATTGCCCGCATGACCCGCAGCCTCACTGACGTAGGATACGGCGTACTCCTTGGAGTGCGTGTCGGTCGTCATGATGGCGCGAGCGGCATCGGCGCCACCGTGGGCGGAGAGCGCCTCGTAGGCAGCAGGAATGGCGGTCTCAAACGTGTCGATCGGCAGAATCTGGCCAATCACACCCGTGGAGGCAACCAGAATCTGCTGGGGCTCGCAGCCGATGACCTGCGATGCGATGCTGCACGTCTCGCGCGCGCAGGCAAGGCCGGTCTCACCCGTGGCGGCGTTGGCATTGCCAGAGTTGACCGAAACACCGGCGATGATACCGTAGCCCTTGTCGGCACCGCCCAGGTTGGCACGGCTCACCTGCACGGGCGCCGCGCAAAAGCGATTGGCGGTAAACACGCCGGCACCGGGACAGGGTTTATCGGGCACGACGAGCGCGTAATCCAGACGCTCGGGGTTCTTGCGGAACCCAGCGTGGATGCCTGCAGCTTTAAAACCAGCCGCAGCCGTAACGCCACCCTCGACGGCGCGAATCTTGATATCAAACAGCTCGGTATCCATCGTCTTTATGACTCCTTATGTCAAACAAAAAAACGGACATCGGTTGGTGCGCCATGCCAGTCGTGATCATGAAACCAGCTTAAGAGTGGCGCCCCACTCGATGCCCGACTACCAAATCGTTAACAATCGAATGTGCTACACCGGGCACGCCACTGTGGGCAAGCCTCGTCGCTCGTCAAAGCCAAAGACGATATTGGCGCACTGGACTGCTTGGCCCGCAGCGCCCTTGCACAGATTGTCGATGGCGCCCGTCGCCACCAGCACGCCCGCGCGCTTGTTGAGCGCGAGGCCAATCTGGGCAGCGTTGGTGCCGACGACCGAAGCCGTCTTGGGCTGCTGGCCGGCATCGAGCACGCGCACAAAGGTGCGACCGGCGTAGAACTGCTTGTAATGGTCGACAACGTCCTCAAGGGTCAAGGTATCGATAGCCTGCGGCGCGAGCGGCAGCGTCACCGTGGAGAGCAGACCGCGCTTGAGCGGTGCCAGGTGCGGGGTAAAGACGACGCGATCGGTCAGGCCAAGGATTTGCTCAATCTCGGGCGTGTGGCGATGCTTGCCCACGCCGTAGGCCTCCAAGTTCTCGTCGGCGCTGCAAAAATGGGTGCGGGCGTTGCAGGACTTACCGGCGCCCGTCACGCCGCTAATGGCATCGACAATCACGGGACCGTTCTCGGCCACCCAGCCCGCGCGCACGGCGGGCGCGGCGGCAAGGCTCGTTGCGGTGGGATAGCAACCGGCGCAGGCGACCAGCACGGGTTTGCCGTCGGCATGGTCGGATGCGGCGGTCTCCAAGTCCTGGCAGAACAGCTCGGGCAGACCGAAGGCACGGGTCTTGAGCAGCTCGGGGCTCGTATGCTCGGCGGCATACCAAGCCTCAAAAACGGACGCGTCGTTCAGACGGTAGTCGGCCGAAAGATCAAAGCAGGAGACGCCCGATGCAAGCAGCGCGGGCACCTGTGCCATGGCAGCCGTGTGCGGCACGGCCAAAAAGACCGCGTCGCAGTTCTTGAGCTCAGGGGCATCATGCGTCGTAAAGACAAGATCGCTTACGCCGGTGAAGCTCGGGTGCACCGCAGACAACGGCTGGCCGGCATCGGCGTTGGACGTAATGGCAGCAAGTTCAAACTCGGGATGACCGAGGACGAGGCGAATGAGCTCGGCTCCGGCATATCCAGCCGCGCCGACGATTCCAACCTTCAAAGACATATCAGACTCCTTGTCTGCGATTTATGCACCGATGCGCATTTCGCAGCGGTCGTTATGAAGTGGGTTGAAACTTTAGCACCAAAAGATGCATTAATACGTAAATGGCTTGCATATTCATGCATTGAAACATTCCCGACACATTCGCTTGAAGGAATTGACAAATGGAGCGGGCCCCGTATTGACCGGCGCTCCTAACGGCGCCGAGCAATACGGGGCCCGCCCATGCGAAAACCAAGTTGTTAGGATGAGCCAGCTGGCTAGAGCTCGACCGGCACCCATTCGTCGTGATTGCAGATAAAAGCCTCGGGATCCTCGACGCTAAAGAAGACGAGCGTGGGGTCGTTAGGCCCCTCATAGTGCTCGCCCAGGCGCTCTAGATGCTTCCACCCAGCTTCGCGCATTTCGCCTAAAGCCCGGTCATCCAAGCCGGCACGCCCGCGCAAGATGAGCCAGCCATGGCCCGGCCACCAACTCGTGGCCTCAAAGCGCTGGTTTTGCAGCAGCTCTTGCCACACATCTTTGGTGCGCGCTGTTACAAACCACAGCTTGCCGTCCTGGATCTGCGCAAACGAAAACGGACGCACATGAGGCTGTCCGTCAACGCTCGTCGCCAAATACCATGCCGGCACCGACGTCAGATACTCCAACACCGTATTCAATCCGTCCATGTGTCCTCCTGGCGCTAGCTAATTCGAAACGGGTAGTTAATTTGAGACGCGCTAGAGCTCCAGGCGCTCCTCGCTGCCGTCGATATCACAGAAGCGCGCGGCAATGTTGCGGACCGAAAAGAAAGCAAGGCGGCCGTCGTTGGCACTCTCGTGTTCCTCGCCGATGCCCACCATGTGCTTAAAACCCGCTTGACGCACCTTGTCGCTCGCAACTGCGTCGTCCTCAAGTGCGGCTTCGCCGGTCAATACGATCCAGCATTCCCCCGGCTTCCAGCCCGAGAGCTCAAACTTGGGATTCGCACTCAGCTCCGCCCACACATCCTTGTCGCGCGACGTGCAAAACCACAGCTTACCTTCATCGACCATGGCAAACGAAAACGGCCTCACGCGAGGCTGATGCCCGTCGGCCACATCGGTCGTGGCCAGATACCACGCCGGAATGCGCCTGAGATACGAGCAGGCGCGCTCAAGCTGAGCTGTGCGGTCGTTGTCGGTCATAGGGACCCCTTTCTTGCGCTCGAATCGCGCCTAAACAAGTTGAAGGTTGACGACGATGACACACGCAAACAGCAGCATCGTCACCACCGCAGCCAGCGCATCCCCGCGGCGAAATGCAAGCGCATGCAGACGCGTGCGGCCCTGCTCGCCGTGATAGCAGCGTGCATCCATGGCGGCAGACAGCGTCTCGGCATGACGGAACACGCCCGTGAACAGTGGGATCGCCACACTGCCGAGCATACGCACGCCGCCGAGCGGGCCACCCGTTACGCGTGCACCGCGGCTTGCCTGCGCGTCCGCCGTCTGCTTCATCTCGGTGGCAAACTGCGGCATAAAGCGCAACGCGATGCCCATGATCATGCCGAGCTCATGCGCCGGAAGCCCCACGCGCGCAAACGGTGCGAGCAGACGCTCAAAGCCCGCGGTGAGGTCGAGCGTCGGTGTGGTGAGCGTAATAGCGCTCATACCGGCCATCATCAAGGTCAGACGGCAGGTCATAAAAGCGGCGGAATGCAGCGAGCCCTCGCTTATCCGCAGAAAGCCGAGCTGCCACAGGATGCGCCCACTCTGATCGGTAAACAAGTTGAGCACCGCGACCACGACGACGATTGCCAGCAGCGGCGCCATCGACGACAGAACGCGACGAACCGGCACCCGAGACACGGTATAGATCAGAACAACGAAGATTGCGACCGGGACCAGTCCGCGGAAGCTGCCAACCGTGAGCGTCGTGATCAGAAACACAAAGCCCAAGAGCAACTTAGTTCGCGGGTCCAGGCGGTGGATTGCACTATCGCCGGGATAGTAGCTGCCAAACGAAAACGCCTCCATTAGCAGCCCTCCTCTCGCGCGACCGTCTTGGATTTAGCAATGTCCGCGACGTTAGAAGGACCGTCTGAGCGACCGATCAGCAAATCTGCCAGCTCATCGGCCAGCGACTCAACCGTATAGAGCCCGCCGCAACGCAGCGGCACGCCCGCTTCCGCGAGCGCCAACGCCATGCGCTGGGCGGCGGGAACGCCCAAGCCGATCGACTTGAGCTCATCGGCATGTGCAAACACCTGCGCGGGGGTTCCCTCGGCAAACACCGCGCCTTCGTTCATCACGACGATGCGGTCGCAGCAGTTGGCCAGGTCATCCATACTATGCGAAACCATGACAACGGTCAGGCCATCGCGGTGAAGTCGATCGATAAGCTCAAGGAAATCCCTGCGCGCAGCCGGATCGAGCCCCGCCATGGGTTCATCGAGCACCAGGACTTCGGGCTCCATGGCGAGCACACCGGCGAATGCCACGCGCCGTTGCTGACCGCCCGAAAGCTCAAAGGGACTCTTGTCGCCGACCGTGGAAAGGTCGAGGCCCACGCGCGAGAGCGACGACTCGACGCGACGGTCGACTTCATCTTGCGGCAAGCCAAGGTTGTGCGGGCCAAACGCCACGTCCTGCGTCACGGTTTCGGCAAACAGCTGACGCTCGGGATATTGAAACACCACGCCGACCTTGGCCTTAACCGCGGCGGCGTCTTTCTTGTTTGACAGATCGAGCCCCAGCGCGCGAACGAATCCCTCCTGGGGGCGAATCAAACCGTTGAGATGCTGGACCAGCGTCGACTTACCCGAACCGGTATGACCTGCCAAGCCCAGGAACTCGCCGCGACACACCGTCAGCGATACATCGCGCAGCGCCCACGGGCTGCTGGGGTCGTTTCCCCAGAGAGCCTGTTTGCCCGATTTGCCCGCAACGGCCGAGCGCTTATGCCAGCGGCGGCGCTCGCGGGCGCTCAGCGAGTAACTATGCGAGAGGTGCGAAATCTCGATGACGGGCTCCGACGCGGCTGTCCCGTCGGTTGCAGAGGAGGCGTTGTCGAGCACACGAGAATCGGATGCAGAAGGCCGCCCTGCGGTGTCTTCCCCACTCCGGTCGGCATATGTCTGCGCAATCTCGGCGACCATATCCACCTCGCGCACCTGCGCATGAACGGGCACGCCCTTCGCACGAAGCGCCGTGCCCAAGCAGCACGACGCCGGCATATCCAAGTTGAACTGCGCAAGTTCGTCCGCCCGTGTCAAGATTTCCTCGGGCGTACCGAGCATGGCAACGCGCCCCACCCGAAACACCGCGACACGATCGGCCTCGGCGGCCTCTTCCATAAAGTGCGTAATCATCACGATGGTCATGCCACGATCATGCAACGCGCGGCAAGCCTTCATGAGGCCCTTGCGTCCACGCGGATCGAGCATCGAGGAAGCCTCATCCAAGATGAGCACGCGCGGTTCCATGGCAAGCACGCCAGCAAGCGCCACGCGTTGCTTTTGGCCACCCGAGAGCGCATGGGTCTCGTGGCGCTCAAAGCCCACCAGGCCCACGCCCTTCAGCGCCTCGCGTACGTGCTGCGCAATTTGCGCCGATGGCACGCCAAGGTTTTCGGGACCGAACGCAACGTCATCTTCGACAAGCGTTGCCACCAGCTGGTCGTCGGGATTCTGGAATACCATGCCCGCGGTCGAACGAATGTCGTAGACCAGCTCGGGGTCGGACGCATCCATGCCGTTGATGCGTACCGTGCCCGCATCGGGCTGCAACAGCGCATTCAGATGCTTGGCAAACGTCGACTTGCCCGACCCATTGCCACCGAGGATGCAGAAAAACTCCCCGTCCTCGATGTTCAGATCGACACCGTCGAGTGCCGACACGGCACCGTCATAGCTAAAGGAAACGCCCCGACACTCAATCATGCGCGGCCTTTGACCTGGTCCTTTTTAGGCGTGATGAGGTTGGAGACCGCCTTGTACACTGCAAGCGTCAATACCGAGTTAAGCACGGTCTTGATAAGGTTGAACGGCAGCACGGCAGGAATCATGAGCGGGGCGATCACATCGACCGAGCCATACCAGAACCATACGCCAATGGTAAGGTTAGCGACCATAGACAGCGCCGTAGCGGCAATGACACCGAACACTAGGCCAATCACGGCACCCTTATAGGTATGCATCTTCTGGTACACGATAGCCGCGGGCAGAATGTAGCCCAGCGTAGCCACCAGGTTCATAAGTGCGCCGACCCAATCGCCCGTGGTAAGCGCATGGATAACAATCGCCATAGCGGCAACAGCAGTACCGGCGCCAGGACCATACGCAAAACCGCACACCATCGCCGGCACCAGCGACGGGTCATACGTCAAAAACGGCGCCGAAGGAAGGATAGGCAGCTGCACGTACATAAACAGGGCGCCCAAGGCACACATCAGCGCCATGGTAACGAGCTGTTTGGTGCTCCACCTATTCGTGTTCTCAAAATGGATATGCTGCGACTGTTCAGACATAAGATCACCTGCCTCTTTCATCCGGACTCTAACCGTTGGTACTGGGATCTCACCAGTTCAGCCGGTATGCGAACCAACACACGCTCGGGTCGCGGACTCATCGGCTCGGTCGCAGACGCCTCGCCTGCTCCGCGGCACCCCTTTGGCACCGCCCGATTTACCGCCAGTAGGGAATTCCACCCCGCCCTGAAACAGCACTTGCAAGTGTAGCACGAGCAATCGTTCGCGCAAGTATGCCGAGGGTAATTTGTGGTGGGGATCAGTTGCCACAACAACCACGTTCCCCACCCATCCCAAAGTAGCGCGCCTTTCGCGCAAAGCGCGAAACAGCGAAGGGGACAAGCCACTGCAACAACCACATCCTCCACTCGCCCCAAAGCGGCGCGCCTTTCGCGGCAAAGCCGCGAAACAGCGACCGGGACACGTATTCCCAACAACCAAGTCCTCCGCCCACGCCGACCTCAAGGCCGTAAACGCAGGGAATCCGGGGGCGTGACGGGGGCTTCCCTCCGGAACATTCCGCACTGATATTTTCTGTATTGAAGACGTCGATGGTGCACCCGTATAC
>NZ_QSRV01000008.1:44202-99002 GCF_003437235.1 Collinsella sp. TF07-1 | reverse complement strand
TGCGGAAACGCGGGGCCCGTTCAGGCTGTTGCGTTGAGATTGAAAATCAACCACGATTGCCCAGATTACGCAAAATGTTCTGCCGGTAGATACATCTCCATACCCCTCTACAAAAACCTGTACCTTTTTGTGCAACAAAAAAAGCCGCTCAACCAGCGGCTTTTCTTTTTTGGGTATGAAAAAAGGCGACCGCCCTTTGTGGACGGTCGCCTTTGTTACTTGATGTGAAGTTTGCCTTAGGCGCGGGTCTTGATCTCCTCGGTCACCTTTGCAACAAACTCGTCAACGCTCATCTGGACGGTCTCGTTGGAGCGATCGCGGACGGAGATGTTGCCGGCCTCGACCTCCTTCTCGCCCAAGATGAGCATGTAGGGCACGCGGTCGATGCTGCGAGCCTCACGGATCTTGTAGCCGATCTTCTCGTCGCGGTCGTCGCAGACCACGCGAATGCCGGCCTCCTCCAGCTTGGCGCACACCTCGTGGGCGTAGTCGCGGCTCTTCTCAGAGACGGGAAGCGCCTTGACCTGCACGGGAGCCAACCAAGTGGGGAACTTGCCCGCAAAGTGCTCAATCAGAATGCCAATGAAGCGCTCGATGGAGCCAAAGCACACGCGGTGCAGCATGATGGGGCGCTTCTTGGTGCCGTCGGCATCCACGTACTCCAGATCAAAGTTGAGCGGCATCTGGAAGTCGAGCTGCACGGTACCGCACTGCCAGGTACGGCCGAGCGAGTCCTCCAGGTGGAAGTCGATCTTGGGGCCATAGAAGGCGCCGTCGCCCTCGTTGACCTCGTAGTCCATGCCCAGCTTCTCCAGAGCGGTGCGCAGGCCCTCCTCGGCGCGAGCCCAGTCCTCATCGGAACCCATGGAGTCCTCGGGGCGGGTGGAAAGCTCAACGTGATACTTAAAGCCAAACTTCTGGTATACGGAGTCGATGAGGTTGACCACGCCCACGATCTCGTCGGTCAGCTGGTCGGGGCGCACAAACAGGTGGGCGTCGTCCTGGTTAAAGCAGCGCACGCGGAACAGGCCGTGCAGGGCGCCGCGCAGCTCGTGGCGGTGCACCAGGCCAATCTCGCCGGCGCGAATGGGCAGCTCGCGATAGGAGTGCGGCTTGGAGGCGTACACCAGCACGCCGCCCGGGCAGTTCATGGGCTTAATGCAATACTCTTCGTCGTCGATGACGGTGGAGTACATGTTGTCCTTGTAGTGGTCCCAGTGGCCCGAGGTCTTCCACAGCTGCTTGTTCATGATGAGCGGCGTGGAGATCTCCACGTAGCCGGCCTTGTGGTGGATCTCGCGCCAGTAGTCCAGCAGCGTGTTCTTAAGGATCATGCCGTTGGGCAGGAAGAACGGGAAGCCGGGGGCCTCGTCGCGCATCATAAAGAGGTCCATCTCGCGGCCGATCTTGCGGTGGTCGCGCTTCTTGGCCTCCTCCAGCATGTGCATGTGCTCGTCGAGCTCTTCCTTGGTGGCAAAGGCGACGCCGTTGATGCGGGTGAGCATCTTGTTGTCCTTGTCGCCCTTCCAGTAAGCGCCCGAGACGCCGGTGAGCTTAAAGGCCTTCAGCGCCTTGGTGTAGCAGATGTGGGGGCCGACGCACATGTCGATGTAGTCGCCCTGCTGGTAGAAGGTGATGCGGGCGTCGTCGTCCAGGTCGCCGATGTGCTCGACCTTGTACTTCTCGCCGCGCTCCTCCATAAGAGCGATGGCCTCGGCGCGGGGCTTCTCGTACACGGAAAACTTGAGGTTCTCCTTGACGATCTTCTTCATCTCGGCCTCGATCGCGGGGAAGTCGTCCTCGCTGATTTTGACGCCCTCGGGCAGGTCGACGTCGTAGTAGAAGCCGTTGTCGGTCGCGGGGCCGTAGGCAAAGTCGGCCTCGGGGTACAGGCGCTTGATGGCCTGTGCCATGATGTGCGCGGCGGAGTGGCGGATGACGTGCGTGACCTCGTCCTGCGGGAGCTCGGCCACCGAACCGTCATTGTAGAGTGCCTTCATGGGTATGTTTTCTCCTCTCGGATGCCTGATGCAAGTGCGTGCGATGCGCTCGGCGTTTTAACTTGCATCATTATAGGCAGGTTGCCTTGGTATACAAGCGCCCGCCGCACCTTAATGGCACGGCGGGCGATTTTCTACGCATGCTTCATCGTGTGGGGCGGGGTGCGCGTGTGGCTTGCGCGGGACGCGCGCTGCCCGTGGCTTGCGGCCGGCCCGGCGATGGATGCGTTACTGGATGCGAGTTCGGCAGTAGGGGCAGACCTTCCAGTGCGCATCGAGCGGGCGATGGCAGCTGGGGCAGACGTTTCGAACCTGGGTGTCGCACACCGGGCAGACGACGAAGTCCTTCTCGATGGGCGCGCCGCACTGCGGGCAGGTGCCGTACTGGGCAAGCTGGCGCTCGCGCAGAGCCATGTCCAGCTCCTGCTCCTCGCGGTCGGACGCGTAGGAGTGCGGGCGCAGGACCAGATAGGCGATAAGGCCCACAAACGGGATGAGGGCGATGATGCCCCATGCCACGTAGGCGCTGGCGCCGCGGCGGCGAGCGTCGATGAACACATAGACGACCGACAGCACATACAGGGCAATGATAAAGCCAACGAAGGCATAGACGACGCCCATAAGCTGCGGCGACATGAGCTCGGAGATGTACTTGGACATTGGGGTGTACCTTTCGGAATATTTACAGTCTGCTCAAGTTTACCACGGGGTTTGTTTATATGGGACTACGGCTAGGGGCGGGGCTGGCGCGGACACAAACATCTCAATCTGTAACAGGTGGGAGCGGAATCCGGGTCTAGGTGTTACAGATCGAGACACAGGGGTCCCTCCCCGACTTCAATCTCGATCTGTAACATCTTGGGCCCCAAAACCCCTCTTACTGTTACAGATCAAGACGAACGGTGAGCCCTCCGTTAAATATCTCAATCTGTAACAACAACACGGCAAAAACAGGTCTAACCGTTACAGATTTAGACATTCGAAACCGACTGATAGGTTCATCTAAATCTGTAACATCTAGACCCCAAAACGGTCCCTAGATGTTACAGAACGAGACATTCAAAATCCGCCGGAAGGTTTGTCTCGATCTGTAACATCTAGAACCCAAATCCTCAGCTAACTGTTACAGATTAAGACAAAGAAAACCGTCCAAACCGAATGTCTCAAACTGTAACAACTGGAACCCAAATCCTCGTCCAACTGTTACAGATCGAGACGAACGGTTGCCGTAGTTGTTGGCAGACGAAGTTGTCGACGTTGCCGAGTCTCCCCTCGCCTGCCGTTGGCGGGTGTTGCGGGGCTGTTCGCCGCATTGCCGCCGCACTGGGGATGTGCAGGCCGTAGGATAGTCCTATTGACAGCCTGTCAACTCGTCTGGGAGGCACCGTGGCAGAAACGTTTGATATCGCGATTGTGGGCGCGGGCATCACCGGGTGCGCCATCGCGCGGCAGCTCTCGCGCTATGACTTGTCCATTTGCGTGGTCGAGGCGGCCAACGACATCGCGCTGGGCGCCTCGAAGGCCAACGGCGGCCTGGTGCACGCCGGTTACGATCCGGCTCCGGGCACCGTAAAGGCACAGGTCAATGCCCGCGGCTGCGAACTGTATGGCATCTGGGCCCAGGAGCTGGGCTTTTTGTTCCGCCGCACCGGGTCGATGGTGCTGGGGTTTAACGACGAAGACCGCGCACACCTGGAGAAGCTGCGCCAGAATGGCCTGGCCAACGGCGTGCCCGAGCTGTCGATTATCGGCCCCGAACGTATCCGCGAGCTGGAACCGCGTGCCAGCGCCGACGCAACATGCGCGTTGTGGTGTCCTTCGACCGGTTACGTTGACCCGTTTGAAGTGGCCATCGCCGCGCTGGAGAACGCGGTTGCCAACGGCGTAACGTTT
This sequence comes from Collinsella sp. TF07-1, assembly GCF_003437235.1. Taxonomy (NCBI): domain Bacteria; kingdom Bacillati; phylum Actinomycetota; class Coriobacteriia; order Coriobacteriales; family Coriobacteriaceae; genus Collinsella; species Collinsella sp. TF07-1. The sequence goes on along the minus strand of NZ_QSRV01000008.1, from coordinate 95,109 downwards.
ATGCGCTCCGTACCGGTGGAGGCGATTGAGGTTGCTAGCTCACACGACGAGGACGCTGCTGCCGACAGCAAGGACCGCGCGCGCTTTACGCTGGTGACGCCCGCCGGCGACGTGCGCTGCCGTTACCTGATCAACGCCGCGGGCAACGGAGCCGCGGACATCTCGCATATGGCGGGGGCCGAGGAGTTCCAGATGGTCTGGCGCCAAGGCAACATCGTGGTGCTAGACAAAGAGCCGCGTGCGCTCATGCCGCTCTACCCAGTGCCCACGCCAGTTTCCAAGGGCGTTATCGTCACGGGCACCGTACATGGGAACACCGTGATTACCGCGACCGCCGCCGTGCGCGAGCCGGGCGACACGCAGACCTACGCGACCGATGTCGACGCGCTGCTGACCGGCGCGCGCAAGCTGGTGCCCGACCTGGACACGCGCCGCGTGGTGCGCGCGTTTGCCGGCGGACGCCCGGTCATTAAGGGGACGAACGACTTCTTTATTGGGCAGTCGGCCGTGGTGCCGGGGCTGTTCCAGGCGGCAGGCATTCAGTCACCGGGTGTGGCGAGCGCGCCAGCCATTGCCGAGCGCATGGAGCAGGTACTGCGCAATGTCGGCGTGGCCCTGCGCGAACGAGCCGATTGGAATCCGATTCGCCGCGCGCCGGACGACTTCGACCGTGCGCCGCTTGCGCGCAAGGAGGAGCTCATTGAGTCCGACTCCGCGTGGGGGCAGATTGTCTGCCGCTGCGAGACGGTGCCCGAGGCCGAGATTGTTGCCGCGATTCGACGCCGCCCGGGTGCGGTTTCGGTCGAGGGCGTCAAACGCCGCTGCCGTGCCGGCATGGGTCGGTGCCAGAGTGGTTTTTGCCAGAGCCGCGTGGTGGCAATCCTTGCCCGAGAGCTGGGGTGTGATCCCAGCGAGGTGCTGCTGGAGGATGCCGGATCTTGGCTGGTTGAGGGACCACTGAAGGGGGTGCGCTAGGATGGCAAGCTTTGAAGTGAATGCAGCGAGCGCGACCGACGGCGCCGCGGACGCCGTGCCGACGCAGGCCTTCGACGTGGTCGTTATCGGCGGCGGACCTGCCGGCATGGCGGCCGCGCTTTCCGCGCATAAGGCCGGCGCGTGCGTGGCCATCGTGGAGCGCGAGCAGCACTTGGGCGGCATCCTGCGCCAGTGCATCCACCCCGGTTTTGGCCTTTCGCACTTCAAGCAGGAGCTCACCGGCCCCGAGTACGCGCAGCGCTTTATCGACCAGGTGCGCGCGACCAACATTGCGCTGTTCTTGGACAACATGGTGCTCGGGATTGATTCGGGCGAGTCCACGGAAGACGCCGCACTCCACACCGTCACGCTCATGAGCCCCACCGGTATGCTGCAGCTCACCGGGCGTGCGGTCGTCCTTGCCATGGGTTGCCGCGAGCGCACCCGCAGTGAGATCAAGATCCCCGGCAGCCGACCCGCCGGCGTGTTTACGGCCGGCCTGGCGCAGCGATACATCAATATCGAGAACCTCAAGCCCGGCTCGCGCGCCGTCATTTTGGGCTCGGGTGACATCGGGCTTATCATGGCGCGCCGCTGCACGCTCGAGGGGATTTCGGTCGAGGGCGTGTACGAGCTCATGCCGTACGCCAACGGCCTGCGCCGCAACGTTAAGAACTGCCTGGATGACTTTGGTATTCCGTTACATCTGTCTACCACGGTCACGCGCGTGATCGGGCACGACCGCGTGGAGGCTGTCGAGGTGAGCCAGGTTGACGAGCATCTTGCACCCATCCCCGGGACCGAACGCGTTGTTCCGTGCGACACGCTACTGCTTTCGGTGGGTCTGATTCCCGAGAACGAGCTTTCGGTTGCCGCGGGCGTGGAGCTGGACCCACGTACGCGCGGCGCCGTGGTGGACCAGAGTCTGCAGACGGACGTGCCGGGCATATTTGCCTGCGGCAACGTACTGCACGTACACGATCTGGCCGACAACGTGACGACCGAGTCCGAACGCGCCGGCGCAGCCGCGGCGGCGTACGCGCTGGGCTGTGGTGCTGGGGCCGATGCGGGCACTGCGGACGCGGGCTGCGAGCTCACGGTCTCCCCCGCCGGCATTGCGGGCTACGCGCTGCCGGGGCGCATTACGACCGTCGGGCTCACTAAACTTAACTTCCGCGTGCGCCGACCCGTCGACGCCGCCCGCGTGCGCATTCTAGCAGGCGACGAGGAACTGTTCACCGGCAAGGTCCGCCCGTTTAAACCGAGCGTCATGGAAAGCTTCCCGCTGCCGGCAAAGGTGATTCAGCATGCGCTCGACTTGGGTGTTAGCGAGATTGTCCTGTCCGTCGACCCCGTTGAGGAGGCATAGCTCATGAGCACGAATGCGATCGAAACTCTGCAGTTCAACTGCACCACCTGCCCCTCCGAGTGCCTCCTGACCGTGGAGGTGGAGCGTGACACAGACGACGCCGTGGTAGAGGTGCGCTCCGTGACCGGCAACAGCTGCCCGCGCGGTGATACGTTCGCGCATCAGGAGCTCACCTGCCCCATGCGCGTGCTCACCACCACCGTAGCCGTATCCGGCGGCGACGAGGCGCTGCTACCCGTGCGCACGGCCGAAGCCATCCCGCTCGAACTCCATGCCCAGGCCATGGACCTCATTCGCGGCCTAGTCGTCGACGCCCCCATCCGCATGGGCGACGTAGTCCTCCCGAACCTCCTAGACACCGGCACCGACCTCATCGCCAGCATGGACATCGACCCCGCCTAATCAGCTCATTTAGGACCGGGCTCTTTTAGCTACCCCGCCATCCACCCCGTCCCTCCTGAATTGCGGTGAAATAGTTCCTGATTTCCGCCAAAACCCCGGTATCCAGGAACTATTCCACCGCAACTATCATTGGAATCGGTATTTAGCCTGTGCCTACTTTAGTGCCATTTCAAAACTATGCCGGATTACGGGGCTGATTCGGAGACCCCCATCCATACCGGCAATTATCGATTTTTGATAAGTCCTCTACCTGCGGTTTTAATTTCGCGATTTTTCCCATGGTCAAGCAATACAGGTCCAGCCCCGTAATCCGCCATAGTTTTGAAAGCAGCCCATTTGGGACGGGACCATATTGACTACTTTTACCTATCAGCCCGCATGTTTGACGCAGCCAAAATAGCCCCGTCCCAAATTGACTACCCTGGCATTGGGGATACCATGGTGGCAACCTAGCGAAAGGACGATGTATGGCACATATCGATGGCCAGCGTGTGGCGCGCGTGCTCGATGCGCTCGAGGCTCAGCACCTCGGCGCGCAGCTGCTCGTGAACGACCCGTGGTCGATCTACTATCTGACCGGCTTTTATGCCGATATGTTCGAGCGTTTTTGTGGCGTGCTGCTCGCGCGCGATGCCGAGCCCGTGATCTTGGTCAACGCCCTGCATCAGCTGCCCGAGTACGATAATGCCCGCGTGGCCTACCACACCGACACCGACGTCGCGACCGACGCCATCGCACGCGAGATCAATCCTGCCAAGCCACTCGGCATCGACACCGTCATGCGTTCCGGCTTTTTGATGCCCCTTATGGATCGTCACGCCGCGAGCGAGTTCTTCCTAGGCGACTTTGCCGTCACCGCCGCACGCACCCACAAGGACGAAGCCGAGCAGGAGCTCATGCGCGCGTCCTCGGCCGCCAACGACACTGTGATGGCCGACGCCATCAAGCTCGTCCACGAGGGCGTAACGGAACGCGAAATTGCCGACCAGATGCTCGGCCTGTACCGCAAGCACGACTGCGAGGGCTTTAGCTTTCCGCCCATCGTGAGCTTTGGCGCCAACGCCGGAGACCCGCATCACGAGCCCGACGGCACCGTACTCAAGCGAGGCGACGTGGTGCTGTTCGACATTGGCGGACGTCGCCGCAACTACTGCTCGGACATGACGCGCACGTTCTTTTGGGGCGAGCCGGACGAGGAGACGGCACACATCTACGACATCGTGCGCCGCGCCAACGAGGCCGCCGAGGCGCTCATCGCGCCGGGCGTGCGCATGTGCGACCTGGACCGTGCCGCGCGCGACGTGATTGAGGACGCTGGCTACGGCAAGTACTTCACGCATCGCCTGGGCCACTCGATCGGTCTGCAGGACCATGAACCGGGCGACGTCTCGCTGGTCAACGAGCAGGTCGTAGAGCCAGGCATGACGTTCTCCATCGAACCGGGCATCTACCTCCCCGGCCGCACCGGCGTCCGCATCGAGGACCTGGCCCTAGTTACCGAGTCCGGCGTCGAGATCCTCAACGCCTACCCCCACGACCCAGTCCGCCTAGGCTAGCCAATGTGCCAAAGGGACAGCCCCGTTGACACATTCCGTTAACGTCGCACCACGAAAACGGGCTATCTACTACGTTTAACCCGCATGGGTCGACCATGCAGGTCTTTTTTGAAAAATGGCGAGCCCTTTACCTGCGGTTTTAATTTCACAATGCCCCGCGTGGTCGAGGGTAGTCGGTCAAACGTAGTAAATAGGCCCATTTCGTGGCAAGCGAGTCAACTCGGGGCACAGGGCAGCCAAAAAGCCCCGTCCCAAATTGACTGCTTTTGAGTTGCGGTGATATACGGACTGTTTGAGGCTCCTGGCTTGTAAAACAGTCCGCATTTCACCGCAACCGCTGAGGGGATGGGTTAGCGCAGCAGGCCGGCTACTTCGCCGGCTAGGGTGATGGTGCCGGCGGCTACGAAGGACTCGCCCGCGGCATCGAAGGCAGCGAGGGCCTCGGGCACGCTCGGATATACGCCCGCGAGCTTGTCGGCGTCCACCAGGGAGACAAGCTCCTGTGCGGGCAAGGCGCGATCGGAATCGGTCTGGGTTACGACCACGCGGGGGAACGCCGGAACCAGAACGTCAACGATACCCGCCACGTCCTTATCGGCCAGCGCGGCACACAACAGCGTGGGGCGATTCTCCACGCACGGATCGATCTCGTCCAGCGCACTCACAAAGTTCTCGCAGCTCTGAGGGTTATGGCAGGCGTCGATCAGCTTGAGCGGATCGGTTCCCAGCACATCAAAGCGACCCGGCGTGGGGCAGCCCATAAGCGAAGCGTCGAGCGCATCGTGGTCGAGCTCGCGGCCAAGATAGCCCTCGCACAGCATAATCGCGCACGCAGCATTCTGCGGCTGATACGCCGGCTTAACCATACTCGACGTATAGATGGCACGCGGCGTAGTACAGCTAAACTCCACGGTATCGCCTACATGCGCCGGTACCTTGGTCGTGGAATGGCTCACCACCAGCGGCACCACACCGCACTCGCGGCAGCGCGTATCCATTACGCGCTGAACGCTCGGCTCATGCGTGCCCTCGCCCAAAACAACCAATCGCCCAGGCTTAATAACCGCAGCCTTCTCCCCCGCAATGGCCTCGAGCGTATCGCCCAAAATACGTGTGTGATCGAGCCCAATACCCGTAATGGCGACGGCCACGGGATCAGTCGCACTCGTAGCATCCCAGCGTCCGCCCATGCCAACCTCAAGCACGGCAACATCCACGCGAGCCTCGGCAAACACCACAAGTGCAGCAGCCGTCAAAAGGTCAAACGGCGTGATGGTATAGGCGCGCTCCCCCGCCGCCACACGACGGGCATTCACTCGATGCCCCGCCTCAACAGCGGCCGAAACGCCACGGGCGAATGCCTCATCGCTCACGACACATCCATCGACTTCCATGCGCTCGGGATAGCGTACCAGCTGTGGCGACGTATACAGCGCGGTCTTGAGCCCCTCACCACGAAGAATGGCAGCCGAAAAACGCGTAGTCGAAGTCTTGCCATTGGTGCCGGCAACCTGAATGCAATCAAAGTACTCGTCCGGACGTCCCAGCTCATCAAGCATATCGACAACCGTCTCGAGCAGAGGCCCAGCATCCCCAGAAATCCGCCCCGTATCAGCAGCCAGCCCAACAGCCTCATCAAACGAAAGCAAATCAAACTCAAAAGGAACGGTATACAAGCCGGAACGCTTAGGCATTTTTAGAACCGCCATTCATAGAAAAATAAAACAGTATAGGTTGAGGATAGTCAGCGAAAACGCCTCTGATGAGCCAAGGTGCCGTGAAACAAGGGCGCATAGGGCTTATGCCCATGCGCCCGAAGTTGAACGGCAGATTGGCCATCAGAGGCGTTTGCAGCGTCGAGTCAGCCGCCGTTCGTTAGAACGGCGGAATAAGTGTTCGCAGTAGCGAGCAAGGCGTCGGGACGCGCCCCCCAGTAACGCCTACGAGAAGTCAGCAACCTGAGCAGTCAGCGCCGCCAGGATCTCCTTGAGCTCAGCTGCACGGTCCCTCTTCTTCTGGACCACCGCGGGTGCGGCCTTGGCCACAAAGCCCTCGTTGGCAAGGGTCTTCTCGCAGCCAGCAAGCTCCTTCTGGGCCGCGGCGATCTCCTTCTCCAGGCGTGCCTTCTCGGCCGAAAGGTCAACCTTGCCCTCGAGCACCACAAAGACCTCGACACCGCTATCGACCACGGCAATGCTCGCAGCCGGCTTCTCAACATCGGTGCCCATGACCAGCGAAGCGGTGTTCGCCAGCGGCTCAATCGTGGAGCGCAGGCTCTCGAGCTTCTCGATGTCCTCGGCACCGGCGCGCACGACCACGTCGAGCTCCGCCTTGGGGCTTAAGCGATAACGCGAACGGGTGGCACGGGCGGCGGAAACGACGGCACGGCACAGCTCAAACGCGCGCTCGGCGGGCTCGTCGACGTACTTGGCGTAGTCGGCGGGCTCGGGCCACTTGGCGATCATGAGCGCCTCGGCGCGGTTCACGTTGCCCTCGGCGTCCAGGTCGAGCACGCTCGCCGGCATGTTGTCCCAGATCTCCTCGGTGACAAACGGCATAAGCGGGTGCATCAGGCGAATGGAGGTGTCGAGCACAAAGATCAGGTTGCGCTGCGCCTGTAGACGGCCCTCGCCCTTCAGACGGGCCTTGGTGACCTCGACGTACCAGTCGCAGACCTCGTTCCAGAAGAACTGCTGCAGGCCGCGGGCCATGTCGCCAAAGGTGTAGTTCTCAATACCCTCGGTGACCATCTTCACGGCCTTGGCCAGGCGGCTGAACATCCAAGCGTCGGCCGGCGTCTCCACGACAGGCTCGCCGGGCGTGTAGCCCTCCATGTTCATGAGCAGGAAGCGGCTGGCGTTCCAGATCTTGGTCACAAAGCTCTTGGCCTGGTCGGTACGCGGGCTGTCGATGAGCTTCTTGGTCTTCTTGTCGATGTTCGCGTCAAACTTGACGTCCTGGTTGTTGGTGCACAGCGTGAGCAAGTTGAAGCGCATGGCGTCGGCGCCGTACATGCCAATGAGGTCCATGGGGTCAACGCCGTTGCCCTTGGACTTGGACATGCGGCTGCCGTCCTTGGCCAAGATCGTCGGGTATATGACGACGTCCTTAAACGGCACCTCGTCCAAGAAATACAGCGAACTCATGACCATGCGGGCGACCCACAGCGCGATGATGTCGCGTGCGGTGACGAGCGCCGTCGTGGGGTGATGGCCCTCGAGCAGCTCCGGCTTTTGCGGCCAGCCCTGCGTGGCGAAGGTCCACAGCTGCGAGCTGAACCAGGTGTCCAGCACGTTCTCGTCCTGATGCACGTGATGGCCGCCGCACTTGGGACACACATCGGTGTCCTCGGTGAGGGCGTCCTCCCAGCCGCAGTCCTCGCAGTAGAACACGGGAATGCGATGGCCCCACCACAGCTGGCGCGAGATGCACCAGTCCTTGAGGTTTTCCATCCAGGTGGTGTAGGTCTGCGTCCAGCGCGCGGGGTGGAAAGTGACCTTGCCGGAGTTGACGGCGTCGAGCGCCGGTCCCTTGAGCTTGTCGACGGCCACAAACCACTGCTCGGACAGCCACGGCTCCAGCGCGGAGTCGCAACGGTAGCAGTGCATGACGGAGTGGTCGAGGTCCTCGACGTGATCGAGCAGGCCGTGCTCCTCAAACCACTTGATGACGGCCTCGCGGCACTCCTCGCGGTTCATGCCGGTGAACTCGCCGTAACCCTCGACGACCACCGCGTGCTCGTCGAAGATATTGATCTGCGGCAGGTCGTGGGCCTGACCCATGGCGTAGTCGTTGGGGTCGTGGGCCGGGGTGACCTTGACGAAGCCGGAGCCAAAGTTGGCATCGACGTGCCAATCCTCAAAGATGGGAATCTCGCGGTCGACGATGGGGAGCTTGACGGTCTTACCCACGAAGGCGGCCTTCTCGGGATCCTTCGGGGAGACGGCGACGCCCGTGTCGCCGAGCATGGTCTCGGGGCGCGTGGTGGCGACGACGATGTAGTCCTGGCCGTTAACCGGCTCGGTCAGCGGGTAGCGCAGGTGCCACAGGTGACCCTTCTCGTCCTTATACTCGGCCTCATCGTCCGAAATGGCGGTGGTGCAGTTGGGGCACCAGTTGACGATGCGCTTGCCGCGGTAGATCAGACCGTCGTGGTACCAGTCGCAAAAGACCTTGCGCACGGCCTGCGCGTAGTCCTCGTCCATGGTAAAGCGCTCGTTATCAAAGTCGACGGAGCAGCCCATGCGCTTGATCTGCTCGACGATGATGCCGCCGTACTCGTGGGTCCAGTCCCAGCAGGCGTCGACAAACTTATCGCGACCGATCTCCAGGCGGCTGATGCCCTCGCTCTTGAGCTTCTTGTCGACCTTGGTCTGCGTGGCGATACCGGCGTGATCGGTGCCCAGCACCCAGCGCGTGGACTTGCCGCGCATGCGGGCCATACGGATGATGGCGTCCTGGATGGAGTCGTCAGTAGCGTGACCCATATGGAGCTTGCCGGTCACGTTGGGAGGCGGAATGGTGACGGTGCAGTCGCCCACGCCCTCACGGCGCTTGTAGTAGCCGCCGTCGAGCCACTTCTGCAGGATCGCCGGCTCGTTGGTCGACGGATCGTAGTTCTTGGGCATTTCTTCCATATATCTCTCCCTGTCCCGCCGGCGTGTCCGCCTGCTTGGTTTTCGCTCGGTCAAGTCCTGGCTCGCACGAAGGCCACATTAAGTGGCCTTCGGCTCGTGCGGAATCTACGAAAACCAAGCAGGCGGACACGCCTTAGGTATCGATTACTTCAGTCTGAAGATACTAGCTAAACAATCTCACAGAATAGCACAGGCATACCTACCAAAAAGGGACAGGTTTATTTTGGCAGGTTTTATCAGGCAGAATGACGTTTGCCCATATAAAACCGACCAAAATAAACCTGTCCCTAAAAGGCAGGTCCCGCAGTGGTTGCCGCGGGACCTAAACGGGCGCTATTTACCCATAGATGCGCTGGGGCTGTTCTTCGCCCTTTACGGAGGCTTCGGTCACGATGACCTTGGCGACGCCTTCCTCGCTGGGGAGGTCGAACATCGTCTGCTGCAGCACGTCCTCGCAGATGGAGCGCAGGCCGCGGGCGCCGGTCTTGCGGGCGAGTGCCATGCGGGCGATCTCGTGCAGCGCCGCGTCCTCAAACTCAAGCTCAACGTCCTCGAGCTGGAACATCTTGCGGTACTGACGCACCACGGCGTTCTTGGGCTCGGTCAGAATCGACACCAGGTCGTCCTCGTCGAGCGCCTGCGTCTGGGTGACAACGGGCGTACGGCCCACGAACTCGGGGATCATGCCAAAGGCGTTGAGGTCCTGCGGGAGCACCTGACGCAGCAGGTCGTTCTCGTCGACCGAGGTGGGGCCGGCGATCTCGGAGTTAAAGCCCACGCCCTTGTTGCCCACGCGGTCGGCGATGATCTTGTCCAGACCCACAAAGGCACCGCCGCAGATAAACAGGATGTTAGTCGTGTCGATCTGCAGCAGCTCCTGCTGGGGATGCTTGCGGCCACCGGTAGGCGGAACGCTGGCCACCGTGCCCTCAAGAATCTTAAGCAGCGCCTGCTGCACACCCTCGCCCGAGACATCGCGGGTAATGGAGAGGTTCTCGGCCTTGCGGGCAATCTTGTCAATCTCGTCCACGTAGATAATGCCCACCTGAGCGCGCTCAATGTCGCCATCAGCGGCGTTGATGAGCTTGAGCAGGATGTTCTCCACATCCTCGCCCACGTAACCGGCCTCGGTAAGCGCGGTGGCGTCGGCGATGGCAAACGGCACCTCGAGAATGCGGGCGAGCGTCTGGGCGAGCAGGGTCTTACCGGTACCGGTGGGACCGAGCAGCAAAATATTGGACTTGGCGAGCTCCACCTCGTCCATATCGGTGTCGAACTGCGAGCCCATGCTGTCGTCAAAAGCGGACACCGCGGCGCCGCCCTCGATCACGCGGCGATAGTGGTTGTACACGGCCACCGACATGGCGCGCTTGGCGTCCTCCTGCCCCATGACATAGGCCGAAAGCTCGTCATAGATCTCGTGCGGCGTCGGCACGTGCGTGATGACCTGGCGGTCGTCCTCGAGCTCAAAGCCCTCGGCCTCGGGGTCCACGGCGGGCTGGGATGCAGCCTGGCCGTGGTCGTTGAGGAAGCCCGGCAGCTTGCCGTTGCGGGCAGCGTCCATAAAGTCCGAAGCCAGCGACTCCTCAAGGATCTCGGAACAGGCGGCGACGCACTCGTCACAGATAAAGATGTTGGTCGGGCCCTTTACGAGGCGACGGACCTGGCCCTGCTCTTTTCCGCAAAAGGAGCAGCGGATGGGGTTGCCGTTCTCGTCAAAGTTGTCCTGCATGTTACCTGCCATCCTAGGCATCCTTCGCGGCGAGATCTCGCGAGGTGACGATACGGTCAATCAGGCCGTAGTCGAGGGCCTCGGCGGCGGTCAGGTAGTTGTCGCGCTCGGTATCGGCCTGGACCTTCTCGATGGGCTGGCCCGAGGCATCGGACAAGATCTGGTTGAGCTCGCGGCGGGTCTTCTTGATCTCCTCGGCCACAATCTCAATCTCGGTCTGCTGACCCTGGGCACCGCCGCTGGGCTGGTGAATCATGACTTTGGAGTGCGGCAGGCAGAAGCGCTTGCCCTTAGCGCCGGCCGAAAGCAGCACGGCGGCCATGGACGCGGCCATACCGACGCAGATGGTGGAGACCTGCGGCTTGATGAAGTTCATGGTGTCAAGAATCGCCAGGCCGGAGTAAACCTCGCCACCGGGCGAATTGATGTAGAGCGAGATATCCTTCTCGGCATCCTGGCTCTCAAGATGCAGCAGCTGGGCAACGACCAGGTTGGCGCTGACGGAGTTGATCTCCTCGCCCAAGAAGATGATGCGGTCGTTGAGCAGGCGCGAATAGATATCGTAGCTGCGCTCGCCGCGCGGCGTCTGCTCGATAACGTATGGCACGAGGGCGGAATCGAACTTAGCGATCATACGCATCTCCATTTCTCTCTTGCGGACCAAATTGGTTCTAGATAAACGTACGGTGCCCGCATGCTATGCATTGGCTGGCACCGTACGAAGCAACCGGATAACCGGCTATTAACTTTACCCCATCACGGGCACATACATGCGCTCGCGGGCAAGGTGGCGAGAATTACTCGGCGTCCTTGGCGGTCTCGTCGACCTCGGTCACCTTGGCGTTCTCGACCAGGTGGTCGACGGCCTTGGAGCGACGGATGGACTCGCGGACGGCAGGCATGCGGCCATCGGCGATGAACTCGGCCTTGGAAGCCTCGACGTCCTTGACGCCGGCCTTCTCGAACTCGGCGTTGATGTCGTCCTCGGTGACCTCAATCTTGAGCTCACGCGCGAGGGCGTCCAGAGCCAGGGACTCACGGGCAACGTCGTTGGCCTGCTTATGCAGGTCGCCGATGAACTGCTCCATGGTCAGACCGGAAGCGGGCAGCCAGGTGTCGAGCGTCATGCCGCGGGCAGCGAGGTTGGACAGGAAGTTCTGGCCAAGCTCCTCAAAGACGGACTGCTCGTAGTCGGCGTCCATCTCGTCGAGCTGCAGACGCTCGGCGAGAGCGGAGACGCAACGGTTCTCCTTCTCGGCCGGCAGGCGGGAAGCCTTGTCCTGCTCAATCTCAATCTTGATGGCGTCGCGCATGGCGTCGATGCTGTCGAAGCCAAAGTCGGACTTGACGAGCTCGTCGGTGAGCTCGGGGGTGTTGCGGACCTTGATGCCCTTGACGGTGACCTCGACGGTGTGGGTCTCGGCCTCCTCGCCCTCCTCGGCCTCGTCGGTCCAGGTGACGGACTTGACGTCGTCAACGTTGGCGCCGATCAGAGCCTCGTTGAACTCGGCGGGGTTGCTGTCGCTACCGGCGATGAGCATACGGCCCTCGGCGGCAAAGTTGTCGGCGTTCTCGACGGCCTTGAGGTCGACGGTAACGTAGTCCTCGGACTCGACAGCGCGGCCCTCGACATCCTCGAAGGTGGCACGGTAGTTGAGGAGCATCTCGACCTGGTTGTTGATCTCGGACTCGGTGACCTCCGCAGGGGGCATCTCGATCTCGACAGCGTCGAAGGAGGAGAGCTCAGCGGCGGGACGCAGGGAGAACTCGACGGTGTAGGTGTAGTCCTCGTGATCCTTGGCGAGGTCGAGCTCCTTGTAGTCACCGCTCTTGGTGGGGACGATGTCCAGCTCGTTGAGGACGGCGGGCTCGTTGGCGGCGATCAGGTCGTTGGTGGCCTGAGCGAGGGTAGCCTCGGCGCCAAGAGCGGAATCGATGACCGGACGGGGAGCCTTGCCGGCACGGAAGCCCGGGAAGCGGTACTTCTTGGCGGTGTCCTTGTAGGCCTTCTTGATCGCGGCGTCGACGTCGGCGGCCGGGATGGTGACCGTAGCGGTGAGCTTGGCGTCCTTGACGTCAGAAGCGGTGATGTTCAACACGTTCCTCCTCATACTGCCCAGCTTATCTGAGGTGCTGGTACCTTTATGCAACAAAGAGTCGCGACGGCCGAAGCCGACGCAGATGCGTTGGTGCGGGCGAAAGGACTCGAACCTTCACGGGAATCCCACCAGAACCTAAATCTGGCGCGTCTACCAATTCCGCCACGCCCGCATGAGCGCACAGACTAGGAATGATAGCAGATACGAACGACAAGCGCACGCACACGTTTTACAGGCTCACGACCTCACCACGAGTGCGAAAGGCGGGGCGAGTTGCCCCGCCCCGCCCATTACGACTTGTTCGCCGACCCGCTACTCCCCCAGCAGGGCCTTCTCGGGCGTGATCGGCAGCGAGCGCACCTGGTGGCCGGTGGCGTGTGCCACGGCCGAGGCCACGGCGGCGAGCGGCGTGTTAATGACGACCTCGCCGATCGACTTGGCGCCAAACGGGCCCGTCGGCTCGTAGCTCGGCTCAAAGGCCACGCGAATACTGCCGATGTCCAGGCGCGTGGGCAGCTTGTAGCTCATAAAGTTGCCGGTGCGCAGGCGGCCGCGGTCGTCGTGCTCGACGATCTCGTAGAGCGCGTGGCCGATGCCCTGGGCAATGCCGCCCTCGGCCTGGACGCGCGCGAGTGCCTCGTTGATCACGGTGCCGCAGTCCACAGCCGCCGCGTAGTCCACCACAGTCACCTTGCCGGTGGCCTTGTCGACCTCGACCTCGGCAATGCCGGCCATAAACGGCGGAGGCGAAACGGGCAGGCAGGCAGAGGCATGCGAGGTGAGCGCGTCGCCGCCCGCGATGTTCTTGACGCACAGGTTGGCAAAGTCGCGCAGCGTGAGGTAGCGGTTCTGCTCGCGCGCGGCGCGCTCGTCGGACAGGCGCACGTACTGGCCATCAAAGACCACATCGGCGGCGTCCACGTCCCACATCTGGGCGGCCTTGGCGCAGATCTTCTCGCGCAGCTCGGTCGCGGCGTTCTTGGCTGCCAGGCCCGTCACGTACGTACCCGAGCTCGCGTACGAGCCGGCATCGAACGGCGACACGTCGGTGTCCACGCCGCGCACCACAATGAGCGAGCTCTCCACGCCCAGCTCCTCGGCGGCAATCTGCGCCAGGATCGTGTCGACGCCCATGCCGTTATCGGTGGCGCCGGTGCCGATGGAAATGAAGCCGTCCTCTTCCAGGCGCATGTCGATGCCGGCGATATCCACGTTGGAAATGCCCGAGCCCTGCATGGTGAGCGCACAGCCCAGAGCACGCACGCGGTCGCCCAGGTCGACGGCCAGCGGCTTGTCGCGCCAACCGATCATGTCCATCGCGCGCAGCAGGCAGCGGTCGAGTGCGCAGGCGTTGAGCTTTTCGTTGTAGTACTGCGTCATGATCTCGCCCTCGCGCACGATGTTCTTAAGGCGCAGGTCGGCGGGGTCCATGTGCAGCATGTCAGCGAGCTCGTTGACGGCACTCTCCACGGCAAACTGGCCCTGGGTGGCACCGTAGCCGCGATACGCGCCGCCGCGGTTGGTATTGGTGTAGACAGCGTCCCAGCTAAAGCGGCTCGCCTTCACGTGGTTGTAGATGGGCAGGCTTTTGTGGCCCGAAAGGCCGATCGTCGTGGTGGCGTGCTCGCCATAGGCGCCGGCGTTGGACAGCGTGTGCAGGTCGATGGCCGTGATGGTGCCGTCGTTCATGGCGCCCAGCTTAACGGTCATCTGCATCTGGTGGCGCGAGTTGCCCGCAGTGATGGTCTCCTCACGGGTGTAGCAGCAGTAGCTCGGACGGCCGGTCTGCTGCGTCACAAACGCAACGAAGATCTCGCAGCAGCCCGTCTGCTTGGAGCCAAAGCCACCGCCGATGCGCGGCTTAATGACCTGCACCTGCGACTGCGGAATGTCGAGCGACTGCGCGACCATGCGGCGCACGTGGAAGGGCACCTGCGTCGAGGTGGTCACGGAGATGCGCCCAAACGCGTCGGTCGTCGCGAAGGCGCGGAAGGTCTCCATGGGCGCGGTCTGCGTGGCCTGGCTGGTGTAGGTGCGCTCAAAGACGATGTCGCTCTGGGCGAAGGCCTCGTCCAGGTCGCCAAAATCGCTGGTACCGCTGCACACCAGGTTGCGCGGGACATCGCCGCCCTGCGGGAACATAAAGGTCACGTCGCCCTCGGGGTGGACCACGATATCGTTATCGAGTGCCTGGGTAAAGTCGAGCAGGGGCTCGAGCACCTCATAGTCGACCTTGATGAGCTTGAGCGCCTTGTCGGCAGCCTCCTCGGTCTCGGCAGCGACGATCGCCACCTCCTCGTTTTGGTAGCGCACAAGGTTCTCGAGAATCAAACGGTCGTAGGGACTCGGCTGCGGATAGCTCTGACCGGCGATAGTAAAGCGGCGCTTGGGCACGTCCTCGTAAGTGTAGACGCCCACGACGCCGGGCACCTTCAGGGCGCGCGACGTATCGATGGAGCGGATCTTGGCGCGGGCATAGGGGCTGCGCTTGAGTTTGACGATCAGGGCCCCGGCGGGCACCATATCGCCCGTGTAGACGGGACGGCCCTCGAGCAGCGCCTTCGAGTCCTTCTTGGGCTGCTTATGGGTGATCTGCTTGTACGAGACACCGTCGCAGCTGGTGTCGTTGACCGGCAGTTCGGGCATCTCAAAGCCCACCTGCACGCCGGACTCGTTGAGGAAGCGGACAATGGCGCGCAGCTGGCTCTCGTAGCCGCTGCAACGGCAGAGGTTGCCGGCGAGCTGGCGCGACAGCTCCTCGCGCGTGGCGACGAGGCTCGGGTCCTCCTTGGCGGCGCGGGCAAGCGCCAGCACGTTCATGATAAGGCCGGGGGCGCAAAAACCGCACTGCTCGGCGCCT
The DNA here is from genome assembly GCF_003437235.1 of Collinsella sp. TF07-1. Taxonomy (NCBI): domain Bacteria; kingdom Bacillati; phylum Actinomycetota; class Coriobacteriia; order Coriobacteriales; family Coriobacteriaceae; genus Collinsella; species Collinsella sp. TF07-1. The sequence continues at coordinate 79,479 of NZ_QSRV01000008.1, read as the reverse complement.
TCGGCAGCCATCGCGCGGGCAAGCGCCTCGGACTCGGCCTTGAGACCCTCGAGCGTGGTGATGGTGTGGCCCTCAACGCGGGCGGCGGGAACCGAGCAGCTCAGCACCGGGTCGCCGTCGAGCCACACCGTGCACAGGCCGCAGTTGGTGGTCTCGCAGGCGCAGCGCACCGACGCACAGCCCTGCTCGCGCAGCAGCGCAAAGAGCATAGTGTCGGGGGCAATCTGAACCTTGACCTTACGGCCGTTGAGCGTAAAGGAAAGATCGATGAGTTTGGTAGCCATTAGCGCACCTCGCTAGAATCGACGCCGGGCACGCGGCGGCAGGAATACTCGTCCGTGGCAAACTTAGGCACTTGCACGGTCTCGAGCTCGCGGGCAAGCGCGGCCGAAAGCTCGATGCCGGCGGCGCGGCGAACGGCCTGCACGGCAAGCGGCGCCGAGATGCGGCGGCGGTAGTCGGCCGAGCCCCACATATTGGTGCCGTAGCTCAGCGCGCGCACGGACGCAGCCAGGGCGCGCAGCTCGTCCTCGGAAGGCTGCTCGTTGGTGAGACCACACGCCTCGCCCTGCAGCAGGGTTGCGCGCAGCGGGCGGGCGCCCACGGTGACGTGCCAGGTGTTGTCCCACCAGGCGGCGGTGACGTTGAGCGAGGGGAAGTCGGTCGCGGCCTTGCGCACGGCCTCGTAGCTCGCGCGGTAGTCGTGCTTGACGACTACGACGCGCTCGATCACGTCGCGCACGTAGCCCATATCCACGAACTCGGCGAGCGGCACGCGGCCGGCGCCCGTCAGCTCAACATAGGAATCGAGCGCGAGGAAGGCAGAGAGAACGTCCGAGAAGCCAAAGCGACCGTAGATGCTGCCGCCCACCGTGGCGGTATTGCGCAGCTGCACGCCCACGATATCGTGGACGGCGAACTCAAAGACATTGTTGACAAGCGCGTTGAGCCCGGCATGACGCTCGAGCTGGCGCAGGGTGCACATGGCACCGATGCGAAACTCGGTCTCGGTCTCCTCGATCTGATCGAGTCCGCAGGCCGAAAGGTCAATCGCCGTCGCCACGCGACGCGAACCCAGACGCATCCAGATGCCGCCGCCCACAATCTTGTTGTTGCGGTTCTTCTGTAAGAGCTCATAGGCTTCGGCCGCGTTTCCAACACGGACGTAGGTACCGAACTTGAGCACGTTCTCCCCCATCTCTTCACTTGTCCAGTGTCCTCTAGTGTACCAAACGAGGGCGCACGGCCCTCACCACCATAGAAAAAGGCTCCCGGCACAAATGCTGGGAGCCTCATCAGTTGCTATGTCAAGCTGGATTTAGCAGACGCCCTGGGCCATCATGGCGTCGGCGACCTTCAGGAAGCCGGCGATGTTGGCGCCCATGACAAAGTTGCCCTCCTGGCCATACTCCTTGGCGGTGTCGTCCACGTTGTGGAACATGCCACGCATGAGCTGCTCGAGCTTGCCGTCGACCTCGTCGAAGGTCCAAGACAGGTGCTCAGCGTTCTGGCTCATCTCAAGGCCGGACACGAGCACGCCACCGGCGTTGGCAGCCTTACCGGGCATAAAGGCGACGCCGTTCTCCTGGAAGTAGGTCGTGGCCTCGATGGTCGTGGGCATATTTGCGCCCTCGCCGACCACCTTGCAGCCGTTGGCGACGAGCGCCTGGGCGTCCTCGAGCAGCAGCGTGTTCTCGCGAGCGCAGGGCAGCGCGATGTCGCAGGGCAGCTGCCACACGCCGCGGCCGTCGCCCTCGTGCCACACGGCACCGGGCTTCTCGTCAACGTACATGGCGAGCGTGACGCCCTTATCATGGCCGGAACGCTTCTGGTTGTAGACGTGCTCGAGCACGGAGTAGTCGATGCCGTCGGGATCCTCGACCCAGCCGTGGGTATCGGAGCAGGCGAGCACCTTGCCGCCAAGCTGGGAAACCTTCTGGACGGCGTAGATAGCGACGTTGCCGGAGCCGTGAACGACGACGTTCTTGCCCTCGAAGGAGTCGCCGCGGCTCTTGAGGTACTCGTCCACAAAGTAGACCAGGCCGTAGCCAGTGGCCTCGGTACGGGCGAGCGAGCCGCCAAAGGAGAGGCCCTTGCCGGTGAGGACGCCGGTCCACTCGTTGGTCAGACGCTTGTACTGACCGAACATGTAGGCAACCTCGCGGCCGCCAACGCCAAGGTCGCCGGCGGGGACGTCGGTGTTGGGGCCGATGTGGCGATAGAGCTCGGTCATGAAAGACTGGCAGAAGTGCATGATCTCGTTGTTGGACTTGCCCTTGGGGTCAAAGTCAGAGCCGCCCTTGCCGCCACCCATGGGAAGGGTGGTCAGGCTGTTCTTGAGGATCTGCTCCAGACCCAGGAACTTGAGCATGCCCAGAGTGACCGTCGGGTTAAAGCGCAGACCGCCCTTGTAGGGTCCAATGGCAGAGTTGAACTCGACGCGGTAACCGCGGTTGACCTGGACCTTGCCCTGGTCGTCGACCCAGGGAACACGGAACATGACGATGCGCTCGGGCTCGACGAGGCGCTCCAGCAGGGCGGCCTCCTCGTACTCGGGGTGGGCGTCGAGCGCCGGCTGGATGGTGCCGAGGATCTCGGTCGCGGCCTGGATGAACTCAGGCTGCTCGGGATAGCGGGCCTTGAGCTCGTCGAGAACTTTCTGCGTGTAGCTCATGCTTCCTCCAATTGATGGAAAAGAAAGGTGTCGTTCGCGGCGCCCCATGCGCCGTGAGCTTTATCGAGTATGGATAATATCGCACTGTTGCTACAAAGTTACGAATAAGGCAACGAGCGGATGTTTCATTTTGATTACGATGCAGGTAGATAGCTTTTTGACCGCCTGACGAGCAAATCGCGTGTTTCGAAGCTGTTTCGTCCACGTGGTCCATACCACCACAAAGAGGACAGGCACCTTTGTGGCGGTTGGCAGGATGCGTTGGCGGGAACGTATGTGAATCGAACACATCCAAGACGTTTTGCACGCCTCACAACGGTTTTGAGGACCGCGGGGCCCACCGGAGCCCATCCGTTCCCAAACGTGGCGGTATTTTACCAAACGCGCAGTGTCGCGCCACGAAAACGGCCCATCTACTACGTTTAACCAGCAAGGGTAAACCATACCCACTTTTTCGTAACATCGGCAAGTCATCTACCTGCGGTTTTGTTTTTGCGGTTTTTGAAATGGTCGAGGGTAGTCACTTAAACGTAGTAGATAGGCCGGTTTTGTGGCGAGCGGCGATTCGGAGCCCTAGCGCAGGGATCTGAGACCGCCGGCCTCCTTGTTGAGCGTCGTAAAACGCACCGCATCCAGGTGCTCCAAGATGCTAATGGCTCGTTTGCGCGACACGCCTAAGGCCTCGCGCAGCACACTCGTCGTGGCAACGCCGCCAGCAGCCTCGATAGCCGCGGCGACGACCTCACGTGCATGGGCCTCGGCGGCGGCAGACAAGGCAACGTCGCGTTCGATCTTAACGATCGCGCGGTTGAGCGAAAGCTCGCGCAGGGCACGCGTCATGGTGTCGCGATCGAGCTGCAGACGCTCACCCACCTCGGGCAGTGTCGCCGCACCGAGACCCGCCTCGTCGAGGGCGGCCACGATGCGCTGGCTCGCCTCGCGCACCACACGTATCGCCGCAGCGGCAGAGTGCGGGTCGAACACCTCGGCACCGTCGACGGTGCACACGCCGCGCGCACAGCCCTCGAGAACGAGCGCGGACGCAATGTCTTCGCCCGCTGTCGGCCAGGCGGCATGCGCGACCTCGCCCGGCGTGAAACCCGTCTGCTTGGGCGCGGCCCCGTGCATGGCGGCCAACGTGACGGAGAGCGTGGCGAGGGCGGCATCGAGCACAGCGGGGGCGGCATAGAGCTCCTCGGTCGAGCGCTCGGCATGAAGCGCCACGGCGTCACCCGAGGAAACCGCCCCGTGCAGGAGCGCAGCCGCCTCGGCACCCGAAAGATCGAGAGCACGGGCTGCGGCCGCGGCAGGCACAGGCAGGCGCTGCAGCCCCAACCATGCGGCAACGGCGGCGGCGCGGTCGTCGGCATCCAGGGCCCCGAGCAGCGCGCACTCGCCCGCGGAGAGGACGCGCGAGCGGCGGCACCGCGAAAGAAGAACACGACCGCCGCCGATAAGCACCACCGGCGAGAACGCGAGCACAATGAGGCCGTCGCCTGATCGCACGGGAAGGCGCTCCTCCAGACGGACCTGCACGATGCGGGTCTCGCCAGCCTCAATGGGTCCCTCACCCTCCATGAGCATGACACGGCCAAGGACCTCCGCCGTACCCGCCATCACATGAACGCGCGTACCGGACTCGAAGGGCGCGGGCTTGGTGCCCTCGCGCCCCAGATACGTGAAGCGGGCGATGAGTCTGAGCGTCAAGCCCTCGGCACCAGACCCGCAGAGGACCTCGCCACGCGGAAGGTCGCCCGCACCGTCGCCCACGATGTTGAGCGCCGCGCGCTGTCCGGGCAACGCCCGAGGAGTATCACCATGCACCTGAATCGCGCGCACGCGGCAGCGCACGCCCGCGGGACATGAGACGAGCTCGTCGCCCACCGCTACGGGGGCATCGTGAAGCGTGCCCGTGACGACCGTCCCGGATCCCTTGATGGTGAAGCAGCGGTCGATGGGCAGGCGCGGGGCCAGACCGGGGCGCACCGGGCGGGATGCGGCATCGGCCAGGAAAGAGTCGATGGCGGCATCGAGGGCAAGGCGAACGTCCTCGATGCCCACGCCCGTGCGCGAGGAAACAGGCACCACGGGCGCATCGGCAAAGACGGTATCGCTGAGGAAGTCCATCACGTCGAGCTCGGCGAGCTCCGCCGTCTCGTCATCGGCCAGATCGCGCATCGTGAGCGCCACCACGAGGTGCCTCACGCCCAACAGCTCCAACACGTACACGTGCTCTCGCGTCTGCGGCATCACGCCCTCAACGGCAGAAACCACCAGCAACGCAACGCCCACGCCGGTGGCACCCTGTACCATCGCGCGCAGGTAGTGCGCATGCCCGGGCACGTCGACCAGGCCGACAAGCTTGCCGCTGGGAAGCTCGAGCTCGCCAAAGCCGAGCTCCGTAGTCATGCCTCGGCGGCGTTCGACCTCCAGACGGTCGGGATTTTTGCCGGTCAGCGCCTCGATAAGGGCCGACTTTCCGTGGTCGACGTGTCCTGCTGTTCCAACGACAACGGGACATTCGACAAGCTCACGCGCAGTCATCGACGCAAACCAGCCCGCACGGTATCCGCCAACGCAGACGCACACAGATCAAGGTCGGTATCGTGCAAAAGCGTGCGAACGTCAAACAGCACCTGGTCGTGGCGCACGCGTGTCACAACCGGCGTATCGGGCTCCTGTACCATAGCGCGCTTTAGGCCATCGGCGGATAGACGCCCATCGACGGGACAGACGGCAACGCAAAATGTAGGGAGCTCGACAGTCGGCAGCGATCCGCCGCCGGGAGTAGAGGCGCCCTCGACAACCTGCAGCTCCACGGCCTCCTCGCACTGAGCCTCGCGAAGCTTGCGCAGCATGCGGTCGTGCAGGCGCTTGGCCTGACGCTCGAGCGGAGCCGGCGCAGCGGAAAGCATGTTGAGCACCGGGATCTCACGATGTGCCGCATCGGGACCGGCCACATACAGACGCAGGGTGGCCTCGAGCGCCGCGAGCGTGAGCTTACCGGGGCGAAGCGCGCGCATAAGCGGATGAGAGGCGCAGGCGGCGATTGCCTGGGCGCTGCCGAGGATGATGCCCACCTGCGAAGCACCGAGCAGTTTGTCGCCCGAGCACGAGACGACGTCAACGCCGGCGCCAAGAGACACGGACGTGGGCCTCTCCCCCGCATCGGCGAGTACCCCATCTGCAAGCAAAGCGCCTGAGCCTTGGTCCTCGTAAAGCAACAGGCCATGTTCATGCGCCAGCGCAGAAAGCTCCGCCACGGAAACCTCCTCGTGGAAGCCCTCGATACGGTAGTTGGAAGGATGGACTTTGAGGATCATCGCCGTGTTGGGCGTGATGGCGTTTCGATAATCATCCAGATGTGTGCGGTTGGTAGAGCCAACCTCGACAAGCTTGGCACCCGAAGCCGCCATGATGTCGGGGATGCGGAAGCTGCCGCCCACCTCGACAAGCTCGCCGCGGCTCACGATGACCTCTTTGCCGAAGGCATGCGCGGCAAGCACCAAAAGCACCGCGGCGGCATTGTTGTTGACAACTAAGGCGTCCTGCGCCCCCGTGAGCGTGCGCAGCAGACGCGCGGCATGCTCTTTGCGGCCCCCGCGAGCGCAGGTTGAGACGTCATACTCAAGCGTGCTGTAGCCTCGGGCGACATCGGTCACCGCCTGCACCGCCGCGGGAGCGAGCGGAGCGCGGCCCAGATTGGTGTGAATCACAACGCCCGTCGCGTTGACGGCAGGGCGCAGGGTCGGCAGCGACAGGCGATGGGTCCGCTGCTCAATTGCCAAGGCGAGCTCGCGCTTGTCCCTTGCAGGGGCGCCGGAGCGAATCGCCGCGCGCTCGGCATCGAGCTCGGCGTCAATCGCCTCGCGTACCATCGTGTCGCCTGCATCGCCAGCAGCCTTCATGACCGGCCACTCGGCAAGCAGCTCGTGAACGGCGGGAATGGAACGCAGGCGGCCGCGCACCTCGGCAGACATGGATTCGCAGTCGCTCATGAAAAGCCTTTCGACATGTTCAATAAAAAGCTGGTCCCCCGCGATCGTCATCGGGCAAATAAATACCGGCGCGCACGCAAAAGGGACAGGTCCATTATGGCAGCTCGTGGCAAGACGTCGAAGCGCCTCGTCTAAAACCTGCCAAAATAAACCTGTCCCTTTTTGGTCGGTTATGGCTTGGTGGCTTTAGGCCTCCTTATTGGCGTAGATAAACCAGTAGCCCAGCGCCACGATCAGGGCGCCACCCACGATATTGCCCAGCGTGGCGACCGTAAGGTTGAGCGCCAACCCGGCAGCGTTGAGGGCATCGGCGCCAGCGACATCGGCTCCATAGCCGCAGGAGTGCATCAAAATGCCCATGGGCAAAAAGTACATGTTGGCAACGCAGTGCTCAAAACCGCAGGCTACAAAGGCAGCTATGGGCAGCAAAATGCCCACGACCTTGTCGACCACGGTCTTGCCGGCAGTGCCGATCCATACGGCCAGACACACAAAGATGTTGCACAGAATGCCTCGGAAGAAGATGGTAACGGCGCCGATCGTAACCTTACCGGCGGCGACACTCACCATGGTGTTGGCGACGGCCTCGCCGTTGAGTTTGTAAATGGCTGCCATGTAAATCAAAAAGACAACGAACAGGGCGCCGGCAAAGTTGCCGATCCACACAATAGCCCAAGCCTTGAGCATCTGGACGAGCGTGATCTTTTTGCTCTTAAGCGCGCAGACCATAAGCGAGTTGCCGGTAAACAGTTCCGCGCCGCAAATGAGCACTAGCACCAGTCCCAGGCAAAAAGCAAGACCGCCCACGAAGCGCTGGGCGCCCCAGCCAAGCGTGGGATCGCTCAGAAAGACCGTGAAGAACAGGCCGCCGAAGGCGATGAACGCGCCGGCGAACATGGCGAGCAAAAAGGCCTTCGAGGCAGGCAGACTGGCCTTGGTAACGCCGGCGGCCTCGGTCTTGGTCTCGATTGCGGCAGGCGCCAGGCAGTCGGGGTTGGGGTATTCTGCCTTGAAATCTGCCATGTCAGTCACTTCTTTCCTAATCAGCAGGGACGAGCATTGCCAATGCAAAGGCCCCGCGTCGGACGGTCAAAACAAAACAGGTCAGAAGTAAACGTACCTCTGACCTGCAAATTACTTGGAGCGGGCGACGGGAATCGAACCCGCGTCATCAGCTTGGAAGGCTGGGGTTCTACCATTGAACTACGCCCGCAAGATATGGTCGGGACGACAGGATTTGAACCTGCGACATCCTGCTCCCAAAGCAGGCGCGCTACCAAACTGCGCCACGTCCCGAAGGTGTTGAGCAGCTAAGGTCTAAACCTTGCGTGTCCCAAAGCGAAGGAAATTATAGGGGAGACTCCCCGCCTGTGCAAGCGACGATACCCTAGCTCCTCGAATGTGCGACAAACCGGCTGTGGAGCAGGCCAATCACAAACGCCACCACGGCAACCGGCGCCCATGCGGCTCCAATGTCGGCCAGCGGCAGCGCATCGAACGGCAGCCACACGCCTGCAAAGAACGCGTCGCGGATCGAGGTGATCACGCTCTGCACCGCGACAACGCCGCCGACCCAGACCCACACCTGCGGATGCGCGTCGCAAAAACCGTGCACTAGGCCCATAAGCACCAGAACAATTGCAACAGGGTACAGGGCGTTGAGCATGGGCACCGAGAACATGAGGATCACGTCGAGGCCCACGTTTGAGAGCACGCACGAAAACGCCGCGAACACAAAGGCGAGTATCGCAAAGGGACGGCGCATGGCCTCCTCGGAAGCCTCTGCTCCCCCTTCGACCACATACGTCTCGCAGAAGTAACGCGAGCAGCAGCTGATGAGGCCGATGCATACGTTCATGCAGGCGAGGAAGAAGATCGCAAAGACCACGACCGTGCCGGCAAGGCCAAAGTGCATGGAGGCCGAGCGGGCGAGGATGGCGGCTCCGTTGGTGGCATCGGGCATCACGGTGCTCAGCTGCGTGCCGGCAAGCGCCAGACCGCAGTAGATGATGGCCATGAGCACACCAGCGATCACGCCGGAGCGCGAAATCTCGAAGGCCACGCGCTTGTCGTCGGTAACGCCCAGCTCGTGGATGGTCTCGGCGATGATGATGCCAAAGGCGAGCGACGCGAGCAGGTCCATGGTCTGATAGCCGGTCAAAAAGCCCTGCACGGCGGCACCGGCATCGTAAGGAGCCTGCGGCGCGGCAGCGGAACCCAGCGGCGAGACCACGGCAGCGCCCACGACCAATACGATAAGGGCGATGAGCGCGGGGCCCGTAATGCGGCCGAGCACGCGCGTAATGACACCCGGGCGCAGCGTGAGCACAAAGGCGACGGCAAAGAAGGCGACGGCAAACACCAGGCGGGCCGTGCCGAGCGAGACACCCTCGGGCAGCAGCGGCACCAGCATCTCGAAGGCCGTGGAGCTCGTGCGCGGAATGGCCAGACACGGACCGATAGCCAGATACACCGCCGCGACAAAAAACTCGCCAAACTTGGGGTGCACACGACCGGCAAGCTCGCGCGCCGTTCCGGCAAGTGCCACGGCGATAAAGCCCATGACGGGAAGGCCGATGGCGGCAATCAGAAAGCCGAGCATGGCGAGCGGCGTGGCAGAGCCCGCCTGCAGCGCCAGCAGCGGCGGAATAATGAGGTTGCCGGCGCCAAAGAGCATCGAGAACAGGGCGATGCCGACGGTGAGGACATGGTCGGAGCGCAGACCGCGCGGGGCGGATGATGCCATAGGACCACCTTTCGGGTCGAAACAAAACGGGACGGGCAAAAGACCCGTCCCGCAAGTATATACGCTTTAGCAGGCTAAATCGTGCAGAGCGTCAATCGCGGTGTCGACTTCCTCGTCCGTGTTGAAATACCCAAACGAGAAGCGAACGACACCCTGGCGCTCGGTCCCCAGTGCGCGGTGCATGAGCGGAGCGCAGTGGGCGCCGGGGCGCGTCGCAATCCCCCACCCTTGCATGAGCGCGTCCGAGACCTCGGCCGAATCGATATCGCCCACGTTAAGCGAAACGATCGCCGAGCGCACGGGCTGGTCAAACGCACCGTAGAGCGCAATGCCGGGAATGTCGCGAACGCCGGCGAGGAAGCGCTCGGCAAGCGCACGTTCGCGTGCCGCAATCGCCTCTACCCCGCCCTGGGCCTCGATAACGTCGAGGCCGGCGGAAAGGCCGGCGATACCGTGACCGTTGAGCGTGCCCGCCTCAAGACGCGTGGGCCACTCTTGCGGCTGCAGCGCATCGAAGCTGCGCACGCCCGTGCCACCCATGGCCCAAGGAGCCACGTCAATGCCTTCCGCCACGGCTAGGCCACCGGTCCCCTGCGGGCCCATGAGCCCCTTGTGGCCGGTAAAGCACACCACGTCGAGCCCCATGACCTGCATATCGATATGCGCCGTGCCGGCAGACTGCGAGGCATCGACGATCACAAGCGCGCCGGCCGCATGGGCCATGGCAGCCACGCGTGCAATGTCGGCCGCGTTGCCGGTCACATTGGAGGCGTGTGTCACCACCACGGCACGCGTGCCCGGCGTGACCAGCTGCTCGAGCTCGTCGTAGTCGAGCACGCCGTTCGCGTCGCAGCCCGCATGCTCAACAGTCACGCCCTGCTCTGCCGCCAGGCGGTTGAGCGGACGCAGCACGGAGTTGTGTTCGAGCACCGTCGTGACCACACGATCGCCGGGGCGCACCACGCCGTTGATGGCGGTGTTGAGCGCCGCCGTGGAGTTGGGCGTAAAACAAATATGGTCCACCCGCGGGCAGCCCAGCAAGCGCGCAAGCTTGGTGCGGCAGCTGTGGATGGTGCGCGCCGCGTCGAGCGCACCCGACGTGGCGCCTCGCCCAGCATTGCCGAGCGAGCACATCGCCTGCACCACGGCATCGATGACCGCCTGAGGTTTGTGCATGGTCGTCGCCGCGTTATCCAGGTAGATCATCGCACGACCTCCCACATATCGATCACAGTAAAGCCCTCGGTGGGAACGTCCGCCGCGGCAAGCTCGCTTCGCAGCAGTGGTTCATTTTCAGGCAGGGCTTTCCATGCCAGGCCGCAGCCGGCAGCAACCTCTCCGGGTACGGGAATCGTTCGCCCGGGAAGGCCACGCTCACGGCACAGAGACTCGCAGCCCATGGCGGCCGCCGTGGTGGGAAACGTGATGACAAGCGCCGGGCGCTTTTCTCTCATGGCAATCCCACCCAGGCGCTACGGACGCACGACGCGGCCGGCCTGCTCCATCTTTTCGACGATCACGTACATGTTCGTGACATCGCCCACGGCAAGCTGGTCCTTAATGCCAAAGTGGTCGAGGCAGGTGCCGCAGGTAAGGATCTCGACACCCTGCTCGGCCAGGCCCTTGAGGTCGTCAAGCACCGGCGACCCCTCGACGGTGAGTTTGGCGCCGCCGTTGTAGAAGAGCATCGTGGCGGGCAGCTCCTCCTGCTGCGTCACGGCAAAGATAAAGGCCTTCATGAGCTTGTGGCCCAGCTCATCGTCGCCGCGACCCATGCAATCGGTGTAGACGGCCACGACCAGCTTGCCCTTGCCGGCGCTGGCGTCGCAGAAAGCGGCGCCGTCCTGCTCAGGATCGGCCACGGCAACGGCGCCGGCGGTCGCCACGATCACGTGCCACTCGGCATCGGCGACCTTCTCGACCGAGGCCGTGCAGCCCTTTTCCTGTGCCATCTTGGAGATGTTCTTGACGGCCGTCTCGTTGTCGACCGAGGTCACGACAACACCCTCGCCATCAAGCTGCTTCAGAGCTTTGAGCGTCTTGACGACGGGCAGCGGGCAGGCATCGCCCATGGCATTGACTTCAATTTTGGTAGACATAGCAAATCCTTTCAAAAGGGACCGCCCAGAACAGTAGACGGTCGCATAAACGGTTTTCCTTAATGCACAACGTGAACGGCAGGACCACCCGGCACCGCCTCGCACACGCGGCCGATTGTGGCGGCAACGCGACCTTCGGCATGCAGGCGGCGGGCGAGCTCATCCACATCGGCAGCAGGCGCTGCGATGAGCAGGCCGCCCGAGGTCTGCGGATCGTACAGCGCATCCAGCATTCCCGGCTCCAGGTCATCGTCGGCCGCCACGCGCGGGCCAAAGAAATCCTGGTTGCGGTAGGCGCCGGCAGGGATAATGCCCAGACGCGCCATATTGAGCACCTGGTCAAAGAGCGGCACCGCCCCCGACGCGAGCTCAATCTGCACGCCCGAGCCCTCGGCCATCTCGCACGCATGCCCGATCAGGCCAAAGCCCGTGACATCGGTGCAGCCGTGAAGCTCGAGTCCCTCGGCCAGGCGAATCGGGGCCTCGTTGAGGGTGCGCATCGAGTCAAACATGGCTGCGGCCTCGTCCTGCTCGATGAGCACGCCCTTAATGGCCGTGGTGATAATGCCCGAGCCGATCGCCTTGGTCAGCAGTAGGACATCGCCCACGCGCGCACCGCTGTTGGCGAGCATGCGGTCGAGCGCGACAAAGCCACTCACGGACAGGCCGTACTTGGGCTCGTCGTCGTTGATGGTGTGGCCGCCCGCGATGGTGCAGCCAGCCTCGACGCACTTGTCGGCGCCACCCGCCAGAATCTCACCTGCGACCTCGACGCCCAGGCAACTGGGAATGCACAGCAGGTTCATGGCATGGCTCGGTCGTCCACCCATGGCATAAATGTCCGACAGCGAGTTGGCCGCCGCGATCTGACCAAACAGGAACGGGTCGTCGACCATCGGCGGGAAGAAGTCGACGGACTGCACGAGGCCCAGGTTTTCGCCAACACGAAAAACACTCGCATCGTCGGAGGTATCGAACCCCACGAGCAGGTTGTCGTTATGCACATTGGGTAAGTCGCCCAGGACCTGGGCGAGGGCTCCAGGAGCCAACTTAGCGGCTCAACCGCTCGCGGCAGTCATAGACGTGAGCTTAATCTGATCGTCAGCCATCGATACCTCCTCTCATCGGTCAATCATTTCCTCCCAGTATACGCATGAATGCAGGCCCACGGCCGATGCATTAATCGAGCGCCTGTGCGCGAATCGCCGCGCCGATGGCACCGGCAAAGCGAGCCTGGGGCGAGGTGGTCACCGGCGACCCCAGCAGCTCGCCCAACCGCTCCACCACGAAGGCGTTCTCGCACAGGCCACCGGTCAGGTAGTACGGGGCGCCCGCGGCCTGCCCGGCCATGGTCGCCACGCGCGAGACCACGCTGTCGATCACGCCACGTGCGATGTTCTCGCGCGGCTCACCGCGACCGATCAGGCTAATGACCTCACTTTCGGCAAACACCGTGCACATGCTGGAAATCTTGGTAGGCTCGCCGGAACGCGCCAGGTCGGCCATCTGCTGTTGAGAAATACCTAGGCGGTCGGCCATGATCTCCAAAAAGCGCCCCGTGCCGGCAGCGCACTTGTCGTTCATGGCAAACTTGGCCACGCGGCCATTTTTAAGCTGAATGACCTTGGTGTCCTGGCCGCCCACGTCAATCACCGTGCCGCGATCGCCAAACAGACGCACGGCACCGGCGCCGTGGCAGGTAATCTCGGTCACAACCTTGTGGGCGTATGGCACAGCCACGCGCCCGTAACCCGTGGCCACCACACGCGCAGAATCGGATGCAACGTCAAAGCCCGCCGCCGCGAGCGCCTCGCGCAACCTATCGGCTGCAACGACCGAGGAGAACCCGGTTGGCTGCACGCACGTCCACGCCACCGAACCCTCACCATCGACCACAGCAGCCTTAGCCGCCGTAGACCCGATATCAATCCCGATCCCTATCATGGCTCTCTCCTAATCAGCAAGAAAATCAAACGATCAGACACTGCTGCAACAACGGCCCTCTGGCGTCTGAGGTGCCCGAGATTCCGAGCGACAAGCCCGACGAAGCGTACTCAAGGTACGCGAGGAGGGTTGGAGCCGGAAGGTCGGGTGCCTCAGACGTCAGAGGGTTTCGATAAAGGCGGCGATACGCGTCTCGATCTGGCCCATGTCGCCGTTGCTGTAGTCGGTCTCGATCTTCATATACGGAATACCCGCACCCTCGACGGCCTCCTGCATGCGTGCACTCTCCACGTTAAAGGTGTGGCACGCCTGGAGCACGCTCTCCACTACGCCATCGACGTGATACTTCTCGCACATGGCCAGCGTGTTCTCCATACGACCGTCGTTGGGCGTCATAACCGAGCAGTTGATATCCAGGTAGCGGTCGGCGATCGCACGCAGGATGTCGGGCGCATCCGGGTCGACCATCATGGCCGCCGTGCGCTCACCCGAGCAGTCATCCATACACACGACCACGCCGCCGTTGGACTCGATGGTGCGACCGATCTTGTTGATTACGCCGCCCACCGGGCAACCGGTGATCAGGATGCGCTTGGCATCCGCCGCAACCGGGTGCTCGCCGGCCTCGTAGGCCTCGCGCAGGTTAGCGACCTTTTGCTCCAGCTGCTGCGTATAGGCCTCGATATCAAAGCTGAACGTACCGGCAAACATGGTGCTCATCAGATCGACGCCGCTCATGGCCGCCGGCTGGTTGGCCTGCAGCGCAAACATCTCGAGCTGGGCCGCACGCAGGCGATTGCGACGACGGGCAGCAGCACGTAGGTCGCCGTCGGTAATCGTAATGTCGTAGAAGTTCTCGAGCTCCTCCTTGAGCAGACGGCACTCCTCGTACCAGCCCTCGCGCTCGTAGGCGCGGTCGCGGCCCTGCGGTAGGTGTAGAATGTGCGTGCGCTTGAGCTCGTTGAGCAGCTCGTACATCTTCTTCTTGCCGTCGCAGGTGGTCTCGCCGATGATCATGTCGCTAAAGTACGTAAACGGGCACTTTTGCGAATAGGCAAAACCATACGTCGACTTGATGAGCGGGCAGAGGTTTGCCGGCAGCACCTTCTCGGCCTCGGGAATCACCTCGTCGGACGTACCGCACAGAGCCACGCTCGAGGCGCCCGCGGCATCGATAATCTCGAGCGGCGTATAGCTGCACAAAAAGCCGACCAGGCGATTACCCGCCTGCTTGTAATCCTTAACGCGAATAAACGCCGCCTTGCGTTGTTCGTTAAACTCCTCAAACGTGCTGGGCAACGGCTGCTCAATATTTTCCGACATATAACTCCTAAACCTTTTAACCAACCAAGGAAACGGCTTTCCCAGGAGCCCGAGGTTGCCGTAAAAGAGAAGCGCCGCGTACTTTGGTACGCAAGCGACGGTTTGAACAGCAAGATCGGGTGCCTGGGGAAGCCGCCGGGACGAATAGTCCTAAATGGTTTCCAAGAAGGCCTCGATCCTGGTTTGCAGTTGGCCTGCATCCTCACCGGCGTAGTCGGTCGTGATGTGCATAAACGGAATGCCGGCTTCCTCGGCGGCCTTCTCCACGGCAAACGACTCCATCTCATAGAGCGTGCAGAACTGCAGGGCCACGTCGACGATGCCGTCGGCATGCAGGTCCTTGGCCATCTGGACAATGTCCTTCATACGCTGGTCGTTGGGCGTAAAGACGGCGCAGTTGATCTTAAAGTAGCGCTCGGCGATGGCATCGAGCATCTCGTCCACCGTCTCACCGGACTCGTCGACCAGGTCCTTGTAGTAGCGCGAGCCCGTGCAGGACTCCTCGCCTACCACAACGCCGCCGGCTTTCTCGATGAGGTTGAACAGCTTCCAGTTGGGCACGGCCATGGGCGTGCCGGTGTACAGGATGCGCTTGGTCCCCTTGGGCGCCACGCCCTCGCCAGCCTCGACACGCTGCTCGCACTCAGCCGCCATATCGTTGATGGCTCCGGTCAGACGCGGCGTGTCGTCCATAAAGGCGGCCTGAACGGTCAGTAGGCTGTCGAGACCGCTAATAGGTGCAGGGTCGGCAGCGCGCGTGGCAGCGAGGCGCTGCAGGGCGCGGCGCTTCTCATTGACGGCGTGGATGGCAGCCTTCAGACGCTCGGGCGTAATCTTGACGCCGCACTCTTCCTCGATCTTGGCGGCGAGTTTCTTGACCTCGGCCTTCCAGGTCACGAGCGTCGACTCGTCGTGCACGTTGGGAATATCCATGACGTACATGTTCTTTTGCGTTGCAAAGAACTCGTAGGCCTTCTTCTTGCCATCGCAGGTGTTCTCGCCTACCACTAGGTCACTCGACTCAATGTAGGGGCAGACCTCGCCCAGCTTAAAGCCGGCAAAGCTCTTGATAAGCGGACAGGTGTTGCGCGGCAGATGCTCCTCGACCTTGTCCGTTGCCCAATCGGCACCCGAGCACAGACCAACGGGAATGCCGTCACAGGCAAGCACGATCTCCTCGGGCACGTACACGCAGAACGAGCCCACGATTTTGGTGGCCTCGCCAGCCTCCTTCTTGTCGAGCATCTCCTTAATGCGGCCGCTATGGATGTTGGTGGCCACAAAGTCCAGGTAGGACGTGGACTTGGGGCGATTGTTCTGCGTCAGGAACATGTCGCCGTACATCTGGCCCACGGCGCCCAGCAGCATGTCGTGGTCGGCAAGATTCATGCCGAGGCTCTCCCACATCGGATGGAAATCGAATTCTTCAGCCATGGCGGTTCCCCTCTCGAACCAAAAACGGATAACAGCGGTATCGATGCACGACGGGCGGCGATTGCCCGGCCGTGCTCAAAACCGGATTTTTAGGGAACCTACTTTGCGGTCGATTATTTAGTTGTGCGTCGTCTCTCCCGGAGCCGTGAACATACCTGCTCATATGCGGCTCCGAGCCATATACAGGGCGCGCGCCGCAATACGACGCGAATATGTCATCTGCGGCATCGACGCACCCTCCTATTTCTTATCGAAGGCAATTATACCGGCGGTCGTCGTCCAGACGAACACCGCCGACACACGTACGACAGCATCGGAGCACAAGATGTCTAATGCCCGAACCTACCCTCTGATAATTATTTATCATATTGATAAGGTTTTGTCAGTCTAGATTCGGCAAACGGTCGCGCTTCTAGGCGACCGAGGTCCCGCATGTGACAAAGGGACTGTCCCTTTGTCACATTATCGACAAACCAGATGAATTCTCTTGGCATCGAAGTGCATGCGCAGGGTCTCGTCGGCCTGCGGCAGCTCGTCGGAAGCCACGCTCACCTTGTTGACCTTCCACTGCAGACGCGTGGGCGCATCGACACGTGGCACGTCCAACAGCACCAGCCGCTCAAAGCGCGAATCGCTCACCCGGACCACGTGTAAGTCGTAGCTGTTACGACCCCGCTCGGCACGGTTGTCAACATGGAAGTAACTTGCGCGAATCCCCAGGTACGCCACATCATCAGGAACCTCGCGACCCACATTAAAGGTCATGCCCCAGTCGAGAGCCTCAACTTCTTCGTCGCCGATCTTGCACGCCCGGCTTGTGTTCTTGCAGCCCGTCAAGCGCAGCGCGGCCAAGGTTTGCGGCCGGCGGACCACATCTTCGACGGAGCCGATCTCCTCCACATGCCCGTTATGCATCACGCAAATGCGCTGGCACAGGCGACACGCTTCGTCGATATCGTGGCTCACGTAGAGCACGGTGCGGTTGCATACGTCGAACAGGTCGAGCATGTTCTGCTCGAGCGCGCTCTTAAAGTAGGCATCGAGCGCGCTCATGGGCTCGTCGAACATAAAAATGCCCGGGTGTGCCGCCACCATGCGCGCAAGCGCCACGCGCTGCTGCTGACCACCCGAGAGGCGTGCGGGATAGCGGTCGGCAAAATCGGCCAGACCAAAAATGCCCAGATAGCGCTCGGCGAGCTTTTTGCGTGCAGCGACGTCACCCGCATCCTGTACGCCGGCGCACACGTTATCGGCCACCGTCATATTGGGAAACAGCTGATAGTTTTGGAACAGCAGGGCGCATTTACGCTCCTGGGGCGATAGGTTGATGCCCGCCGCCGAATCAAAAAAGGTCACGCCGTTGACGACGATCTTACCCTCGTCGGGCGTCTCCACACCGGCAATACAGCGCAAGGTGCAGCTCTTGCCGCATCCGGAGGCGCCGAGCAGCGCCACACGCTCCTCGCCGGCATCGAGCTGCATGTCGAGCATAAACCCGGGATAGCGCTTTTTGATATCCAGAACGATCGACATGGCCTATCGACCTCCCTGCAGAGTGGCATCATCGCGCATGAGCTCGGCCAGCGCCTCGCGATCGATACGCGGGGCATCGCCGCCCACCGGGTCGAGCGAATCGGCCGTATCGGCGAGTTCTTTGGCCCGCTTGCGCTCCGCACGGGAAAGGCCCCGCTCGCGATACTTTTGCGAATGCGCGGTGTACATGTTGATAAACAGGATGACCAGGAAACTAAACGCAATCACGACGACAACCCAAAAGAGGGCAACTGAGATGTTGCCACCCATCCACTCAAAGTAGATAGCGATGGGGATGGTCTGCGTAATACCGGCATAGTTACCCGCAAAGAAGAGGGTGCAACCGAACTCACCCATCGCACGGGCAAAGGCGAGCACCGTACCGGCGGCGATCGAGGGCCAGCCGAGTGGCATCATAAGCTTGGCAAAGATACGGCGCTCGGACCACCCCAGGGTTCGCGCGGCGTCGAGCATCTGCGTGTCCAGGCTCTCAAAGGCGCCGAGCGCCGTGCGGTAGACCAGGGGAAACGACACCACCACGGCAGATATCACCGCCGCTGGCCAGGTAAAGACGATCGAGATGCCGTGCGCGATAAGCCACTGGCCAACCCCGGTCGAGCGGCCAAACAGCATGAGGAGCAGAAAGCCGCACACCGTGGGAGGCAGCACCATGGGGATGGTAAAGGCCGAGTCGAGCAGGCCCTTCACGCGGCTCGTCGTGCCCATAGTCTTCCATGCGGCAAACAGGCCCAGCGCAAAGGCAATCACCAAGGCAAGGCCACTCGTTTTGATAGACACCCAAAGCGGGCGATAGTCGATGCCGGTCAAAAAGGCGACAAGGGACGCCAAGGGCTCCTGTTCATCTTGCATCACAACGGATGATGCTACCACGATTTGAGCGCTATCAAGCCAACGCGCGCCGCCCTTGGCATCACCCGAGGCAGATGCGATGACCACATAGCGGTCCCCATTCGCACCGCGCTCATCAAAGGCATAGGTATACCCACCGACATTAAATGCCGCTTCCGTCGTGGCATACCAAGGAAGATCCATGTCTTCCAGCCGTGCGCCTC
Source organism: Collinsella sp. TF07-1 (assembly GCF_003437235.1). NCBI lineage: Bacteria > Bacillati > Actinomycetota > Coriobacteriia > Coriobacteriales > Coriobacteriaceae > Collinsella > Collinsella sp. TF07-1. The sequence goes on along the minus strand of NZ_QSRV01000008.1, from coordinate 60,655 downwards.
CCATGCAGTTTGCGCCGTCAAGCTCGCAGACGAGGGTCTTTAGATCCGATGCGCTCTCGTTGTTCTGCAGATCCAATCCATATTTCTCGGCCGCCTTGGGCGATATCCACACCACAACGCGATCGGCAGCAGGCGCCACTACAAGGTCCACGTCCTCGTCAACGGGAAACCGGTAGCCCTCAGGCTGGCCCTCCATAGCACGAGCGGTCCCCTTGGCCAACCGCTCAAAACCCTCGATCCCATAGGAAAGCCCATGAGCGGTCGCAGCAACCTGGGCCCCGTCCTCAGCGACCCCAGCAAACGCAAATCCCGGCACCCAGCAAAGCGCGAAGGTCAAAGCACAGGCGACAAGAATGCGAAATCTATTACGCACGAAACGCTCCAAGGAAAGACGAGGACAGGGCAAAAGACAAAACGATGGGATTATCGCTCCAAGCCGCACTACGCGGAAAGCTCAAATCCGTACTTAGCCCAAATCTTCTGCGCCTTCTTGTTGGTCAGACAGAAGTCGATGAACGCCTTGGCCTCGTCGGCGTGCTCGGAGCTCTCGGCAACGGCACCCGGATACACGATGGGCTTGTGCGAATCCTCGGGGCACACGAAGGCCTCCTCGATGCCGTCGTAGCGGAAGATGTCGGAGCTGTAGACAAAGCCGGCCACGCAGTCGCCCGTAGAGACGTAAGCTGCGGCGGTACCGACCTTGTCGGCCAAAGCCACCTTGTCGGCGAGCTCGGGTGCATACTCGCCGTCGTCGCCCTCGGTACCGGTGTAGAGCCCAACAGAAGCCAGCGCTTGGTTGGCATACTTGCCGGCGGGAACGGTCTTAGCGTCGCCGACGGCAATCTTGCCGTCCAGGTTCGCGACGTCGGCGATAGCCTCGACCTTGGTGTCGGAGCCCTCGGCACGAATAATCACGAGGTCGTTGACGAACATGTCCTCACGCGTGTCGGCGTCGACGAGCTCGGCGGCCTCGGCGTCGTCCATAGTGCCCTTGGAGGCCGTGATGAGCACGTCAACCGCGGCGCCGGCGCGCATCTGCTCGACAAGGTCGCCAGAAGCCTTAAACTGCGTGTCGGCAAAGGTGGTACCCGTCTGCTCGGTGTAGAGCTTCTGAACCTCGGGCAGAGCCTTCTCGAGCGAGTTGGCGGCGAACACCTGCAGCCCGACGGCCTTCTTGGAAGATGCCTTGGCAGAACCGGCATCGGAGCCGGCCGACTCAGGCTCCTTGTTGCCCGAGCAGCCAGCAAGGCCAAGGCCGGCAGCGGCGACAGCAGAAAGCGAGACGAATCCGCGGCGAGAAACCATATCGAACATGTTCAACCCTTTCGAGCGCTACGCCCGGGCACCCCGCCGCGAGCTTTATCCTGTAATTGAATTATACTTTAGCGCGAATAATGCTTGTGATAAGAAATTATCGTTTGATAATTTCTTATACCGATAGCCGCAAGACGCTCGCGTTGTCGCCGCTTAAAAAAGCGGAGCGACCCATAAGATCACTCCGCTACAGGCAAGCAGTTTAGCGAGTGTGTCCACCGCCCGCCGTCATGTGGGCCGCGTGCTCCAGCTGGTCGCTCACGGCCTCCCAGCTTTCGCGAGCCGCCTTCGTGGATCCCGGAAAGTTGATGACAAGCGCAGCCCCACGCTGCATGCACACGGCGCGCGAAAGCATGGCACGGCGCGTCTTGGTCATAGAGTATGCACGGATCGCCTCGGCAATACCCGGCACATCGCGGTCGCAGACGGCACGCGTCGCCTCGGGCGTCACGTCGCGCATCGAAAGCCCCGTGCCGCCGCAGGTGATGACCACGTTGGCCTGGCAATCGTCGGCCGCAGCCACAATGGCAGCACCGATCTCGTCAACATCGTCATGCACCACCGTATGCGAGGCAACCGTCCAGCCCTGCGCCGCGACGAGCTCCTCGAGTGCAGCGCCCGCCTCGTCCTGGGCAATATCGCGCGTATCCGAGCACGTCACGATCGAAATCTTCAACTCCATAGCATTCCTCCTACAGCACGGTACCCTCGGGCAGATCGACGCGGACAACATCCACGACGTCGCCCGGCTCAAGATCGCACGGGCCCTCGTTGATGCGCAACAGGCAGTTCGCACGCTGCATGGTTCCGAGCAGCGCCGAGTTCTGGCTGTGCGCCTCGGCGACCGTAAGCTCACCCGTCTGCGCATCGCGCGCAACCGTGGCGCGATCATAGAAGCGTCGGTCCTGTCGCTTCTTCACGCCGTGGGTAAGAACCGCCTGCTGCACGGGACGCGCACCCTCGGCAAAGCCGCGCATCTTGCGAATCGCCGGGCGGGCGAGCATCTCAAAGCCCACATAGGCCGCCGCGGGGTTGCCCGAAAGCCCCAGATAGGGCTTGCCGCCGAGCAGGCCAAACGTAATGGCCTTGCCGGGACGCAACGAAATGCGATCGAACAGCACCTCGCCCTCGCGCTTGACCAGCGCCGTCACGTAGTCGTAGTCGCCCGCAGAGGCGCCACCGCTCGTAATGACAAAATCGCACTCTTGCGCGGCGCGGTGCACCAGCTCGGCAATCGCCCGCTCGTCGTCGGGCGCAAAGCCGTAGAACACCGGGTCGGCCCCAGCATCGAGTGCCTCGGCCATTAACGCCGAGGAATTGGAATCGCGAATCTGCCCACGCGCCGGCAGTTGGCCGGGCGCGACCAGCTCCGTGCCCAGCGAGATAACGCCCACACGCGGGGCGGCGTGCACTCTAACGTTCGCGTAACCGGCGCTCGCCAGCAAACCGGCGCCGGCCGGGGCCACAACCTCGCCAGCGTGCATCACAACATCGCCGGCATGGGCCTCCTCGCCTGCAGCTCGAACGTTCTCCCCCACCTTAGCCGGTGCCGAGAAGCTCACGTGTGAGCCCTCGTTGCCGTCGCCGTCGAGCACCTCGACGACCTCGTATTTCACAACGGCATCCGCACCTTCGGGCACCGGTGCACCCGTCATAATACGGACGGTCTCGCCCGCGCCAATCGCGCCCTCAAACACATGGCCCGCCGCCTCGTGCCCCACGACGGAAAGCGTCACGGGCGTATCGGAGGACGCTTTGGCGAGGTCGTCGGCACGCACGGCATATCCATCCATGGCGCTGTTGGCAAACGGCGAGATATCGATATCGGCCGTGGCATCCTCAGCCAGGGGAAGACCGGCCGCCTGCCAAACCGGGATCTCGACGAGCTCGGTCCTGCGCACCTGCGAAAGGACGATTGCCTGCGCGTCCTCCAGCGGGATGAGCGTCTTAGCCATATACACCTCTTACATGCCACGGCGCGCAACAGTGGCGCCGATTCTTTATGTTTGGTTCAGTATAATCCCCCGCTGCCCGCTCAAGACATGGCCCGCAACGGCAAATACACCTGTCGGCCATGCGCCTTTCGTAACAGAACCGAAACCTGTCAATTGCCTTAAGGCACGGGGTGCCGTCTTATAATGCATGCATCGCAACAAAAAAGAGGACGTTATGGCTTTTATCGATAAACGTGAAAATACACTCGACCCGTCTGATGACACCCGTCAGGACACAGACGGCAGGTCCTTCTCTCCGGCCGACTTGATCATCAGCGGTCGCAACCAGCTCACCCGCTCCGAGCATCTCTTGGCTGCCGACACGCGCCGCAACGCCCGCAACCTACTTGCGAGCGCCAAGTTGCTCGTGCTCGTCGTCATCGTCTCGCTCGCCATGGGCGTTGCCGCTTGGGCGTTTTTGGCCTCACTGAATATCGCGACCGATTATCGCGAACACCATGCGTGGGTGTACGCCCTGCTCCCCATCGTGGGTATGGCCACCGCGTGGGTCTACAAGAACCACGGTCTCGCCGCCAAACGCGGAAACAACCTGGTCATCGACTCCGCTCTGGGCACACGCCTCATCCATATGCGCATGGCCGTCCTCACCTTCGTCTGCTCCACGCTTACGCACCTAACGGGCGGGTCGGCCGGTCGCGAGGGAGCTGCGGTGCAGATTGGCGGCACCATCGCCAGCAACATCTCGAGCCTCGCCCACCTCAAAAAGCATGACCACCACGACCTCATGCTCGCCGGCATCTCGTCGGCCTTTGGCGCCGTATTCGGTTCGCCCCTTGCCGGCGCGTTCTTTGGCATGGAGATGTGCTTTATCGGCAAGATCGACTACACCGCGGGCATCTACTGCCTGGTCGCCTCGTTTACCGGCTACTTTACGTCGCTTGCCCTGGGTACCGAGTATGAGACGAATGTTATCGCCAGCGTCCCCGACATGACGCCCAAAACGGTCGTTATCGTTGTTATCAGCGCAATTATCTTCGGCCTGACGGCACGCCTCTTTGCCTGGTCGGTTCGAACCGTCAAGAGCCTGTACGGTCGCTTTATCACCAATTACCTCGTTCGCGCACTCATAGGCGCACTCGTGGTTTTGGCCGCCTATGCCCTCCTCGACGCCTGGGACTACGCCGGCCTTTCCACGTGGCTTTCCGGCGCCGGATTTGCAGGCAACACCACCCTGGCGGACGCAGTCATCAAGTTGGTCGTCACAGCGCTTACCCTGGGCGCGGGCTTCCAAGGCGGCGAGGTCACGCCCCTGTTTGGCATCGGCGCGGCACTCGGTGGCTGGATCGGTTGCCTTACCGGGCTCGACCCCAGTTTTCTGGCGGCTCTCGGCATGCTCGGCGTGTTCTGCGCCGGCCTCAACGTGCCCATCACCACCTGCATGATGGCCATCGACCTGTTCCATGGAACGGCCGCGGGCTTCTTTGTCATCGTTTCGTTTATTAGCTACCTTGCCGGCGGCCACCGTGGCGTGTATCCCGCGCAGCGCATCATCTCACCCAAACGCCGTTCGCTTATTGTGGATGAGGGCGGCACGGTGGCGGATGCTATCGAGCGCCACAACGACCTGATAGAGTAGACGTAGTAATCACCGTGCAGCCACAATCGGGGGCAATTCGACCTGAGCGCGACCGCACTGTCATGTCACACGCCGGGAGTCGCCCCATGCACGCAACTGATTTTGGTCGCACGCTCATCATCGCCAACCCAGCCGCCCAGTCGGGTGCGGCACGCGAAGTTGCCGAGCGCCTGCAACGCTTTTTGGACATGACTGCACGCGCATCCCAGTTTGACCTGGTGTTGACCGAGCGTATGGGACACGCCAAGGAGCTGGCCGCACGGGCTCAGGGCTATCGCACCGTTATCGCACTCGGCGGCGACGGCGTGATCCACGAGGTCGTCAACGGGCTTATGACGCAAAAGGAGGACGCCCGCCCCGCTCTTGCCGTCCTGCCCGTGGGCTCCGGCAACGATTTTGCCCAGACGCTCGGCATCGAAGATTTCTCCGGCAAGGATTTTGGCGCGCTGCTCACCTGTGAGCTGCAGCGTCAGGACATCGGGCGGATTCGCTCATGGAACCCCGCAAGAGGCAGCGGCGAGGCGATCGTCGAGTATTACGACCAGACGCTCTCCGTCGGTATTGATGCCGCCATCGGCCTTGGCACCACCGAACTGCGCAAAAAGACCGGCTTGACGGGCGCTCCGCTCTACACCCTCTCGGGACTTGAGCAGTTTGGCCTACGCTATCGCAACTACCCCATGACAGTCAGCTTTGACGGCGCGCCCGCCGAGCGCGTGAGGGCGATCATCATGGCAATTCAGCTGGGCCCCACCTATGGCTCGGGCTATCGCATCTGCCCCGATGCCGACCCCTGCGACGGCATGCTCGACGTCTGCTACGCATGCGGCCCTGTCCCTCGCGCGGTAGCCCTGCCTATGTTTCTTTCGGCCAAGGACGGCCACCACACCAAGCTGCCGCCGGTTCGCATGCGCCGCTGCCGCCATGCCGAGCTCACCTTTGAGAAGCCTGACTACCCCATCCAGGCCGACGGCGAGCCCGTTGTCGCCTCGCGCATCGAAGTCGACATCCTACCCGGTGCCCTCCAAGTCTGGCACCCAACCCGCTAACCCCGCCTAAGTTGCGGTGAAATAGGAACTGCTTATGCAGCTAAAGCCGCAAAACAGTCCCTATTTCACCGCAACTTATGAGGAGGCTATTCGTCGCTGCCCAGTTTGCGACGGTTGGCCTTTTTAATGGCGTTGAAGTGCTTGTCATTGAGCCTGCGCTGGCGAGAGCGCTGAGGCACCTTGGTCTTTACGCGTCGGCGCGGTGGACGCCCGCGACGCTCAAGCTCAGCGCGCAGCTTACGCAGGCAGCTACTACGGTTTTGGAACTGACTGCGGCTCTCGCGCGCCGTCACGGTAATCCCCGAAGGGATATGTTTCATGCGCACCGCCGAGTCCGTCGTGTTGACGCCTTGTCCGCCCGGACCCGTCGCGCGAAACACCTGCACCTCGCAATCGCGCGCCAACTCCTCGGCCGACATCTCGGCATAGCGCGCATATTCGCGCCATCCCATCTTGTTCTCATCCATATCAACACCTTCCCTCATACAAAAAATGTGACAAAGGGACAGTCCCTTTGTCACATCGCATACCAATCGCTTGTGTTGCGCGCTTAGGCGAAGGTGATCTCGCCGGTCTCGCAGTCCATATCGGCGATACGGGCCAGGCTCTCGACGCGGAAGCCGCGCTCGCGGAGCTTATCGCCGCCGTCCTGGAAGCCCTTCTCCACTGCAATGCCAATACCGGACACCTCGGCACCCGCAGCCTCGCAGATCTTGATAAGACCCTCGAGCGCGCAGCCGTTGGCCAAGAAGTCGTCGATGATCAGAACCTTGTCACCCTCGGACAGAAAGCGCTTGCCAACGATGACCGGGTACTCCTTCTGCTTGGTAAAGGAGTAGATGGTCGTGGCATACTGCTCGCCGTCGAGGTTGATGGACTGTGCCTTCTTGGCAAAGACCACCGGCACGCCGCCAAAATGCTGAGCCGCGATGCAAGCCATGCCAATGCCCGAAGCCTCAATCGTCAGGATCTTGTTGATCTCGGCATCCTTGAACAGACGGGCCCACTCGGCGCCCATGTGGTCAAACAGCTCAACGTCGCACTGGTGGTTGAGGAAGGCATCAACCTTAAGGACGTTACCGGCCTTTACGATGCCGTCATGGCGAATACGATCCTCAAGCTCCTGCATGGCGCAACCCCTTCTCGCGGCAACGATACCGCGCGATTAATAAACGTTGTTCGATAGTCTACCACGGACCGACCCCCGCCCGCCCCACAAGCCGCATCGCACCACAAACCAGTCTTTTTGGGACGGCGCGAATCGTGGCAGACAGCCTCCCAACACGCTAATGGCGGGCGCGCATCCTCACAAAACGCACCATGGCGAGCGCAAAGCCCACAGCGGCCACAGCCATAAGCACGTAGAACACCGAGCGAAAGCCAAATAGGAATACATCCGGACGGCCTGCAACAAAACTGGTCACGGCCTCGCCCATCGCCACGCTCATCTGCCCATACAGGATATGCGACGCCGCCGTAATACCCACCGCCATACCCGCATAGCGCGCCAGGCTACCCAGGCTGCCAGCAAAGCCGAGCGCTTCGCGCGGAGCCGAGCCCATGTACAGCGAGTTATTGGGGCTCTGGAAAATCGACGTACCACACGACATAAATGCGACGCAGCACACGATCACAGGGATAGAAGAGTGCTCATCGAGCGTGCTTACCGCAAAGAGACCGCACACGTACACGCCCAGGCCGACCGCCGTGGGGCCCTCACAGCCAACACGGTCCGAAACCGTACCCGAAAGCGGGCCGATAAAGGCATTCACCATCGGCAACGCCAAAAAGAGCAATCCGGAAATGTCAGAACCAAAGCCGTGGGCGTCCTGAAAATAGAACGGCAGGATAAACTCGGACGCACCGATGCCAACGAACACGATGAGCATGCAGGCAAGGTTGATGGTGAAGGCCGAATTTGCAAAGCAGCGACGAGCAGCCTCGATCAGGGACATCGGGCGCTCGCCGGCCTCCGGCTTAACATGCGGCAGCGTGTAGAGCCCCACGATAAACGAAATGACGCCAATGGGCAGGTTGATGAGGAAGATGCTCTCCCAGGGAAAGCTTGCCACCAGCATGCCACCCAGAACGGGGCCACACATCATGCCGAGGGCCACGAAGGTCGCGAGAATACCCATGGCACGGCCTCGTTCGCGCGCCGGAAACGACTCGGTGATGATACCCATGTTGTTAGCCATGGCCGCCGCGCAACCGACGCCCTGAACAATGCGTGCCAGAATAAGAACCTCGAGCGAGGCCGAAAGGCCGCACAGCAGCGAACCGACCGAAAAAACGATGACGCCCAGCTGGAACACATTCACCTTGCCGTGCACGTCGCCCAGACGGCCAAACGGCAACATAGCCACGCAAGTCGCAAGCAGATACACCGAGCTTACCAGCTGAATGCGATCGAGGCCCACGCCCAGCTCCTTTTGCATCACGGGCAGCGCCACGGTCACGACGGTCGAATCCAGACACACCATAAACGTCATGATGAGCACGGTAAACAGAATCGCCCATTTGTTCTTGCCATGGGTGTCGCCCTCTAGGGCAATACGCTCGCGGCGCAGCTGCTCTGCGGTTTTCTCCATATCCATCCTTTCGAGTGGCGCAACGCAAAAACGGGGCCCCAATCGCCTGTGAACAGCCGCGATTGGGGTCCCGCCTACGGAATCGGAACTATATGTCACCGGAACCCCAAGAGGCTCCGTCGCTTCATACGAGAAGCTAGCCTAGCACTGCTCGAGCGCCTGCTCAAGGTCGGCAATCAGATCGGACGTGTCCTCGAGGCCGCACGACAGGCGCACCATGTCGGCGGAGATGCCGCAGGCGATGAGCTCCTCATCGTTCATCTGACGGTGCGTGGCGTTAGCGGGATGCAGACAGCAGGTGCGAGCATCGGCCACATGCGTGGCGATCTGGGCGAGTTTAAGGCTCTTCATAAAGGTCTCGGCCGCCGCGCGACCACCGTTAAAGCCAAAGCTCACGACGCCACAGGTACCGTTGGGCATGTACTTCTGAGCCAGGTCATAGTACTTATCGCCCTCCAGGCCCGGATAGCTTACAAAGCGCACCTTGGGATGGCTCTGCAGGAACTTAGCAACGGCCAGGCCGTTCTCACAATGACGCGGCATACGCACATGCAGGCTCTCGAGCGAGCTATTCAGGAAAAACGCCGCCTGCGGGTTCTGCATGGGGCCGAGGTCGCGCATGAGCTGAGCGGTTGCCTTGGTAATGAAGGCACCCTCGCGACCGAACTTCTCGGCATAGGTCACGCCGTGATAGCTCTCGTCGGGCGTGGTGAGACCCGGGAACTTGTCTGCATGGGCCATCCAGTCAAACTGGCCGTGGTCAACGATCACGCCGCCCAGGTAGGCCGCATGCCCATCCATGTACTTGGTGGTAGAGTGCGTGACGATGTCGGCGCCCCACTCAAAGGGACGGCACATCACGGGCGTCGGGAAGGTGTTGTCGACCATCAGCGGCACGCCGTGGTCATGCGCGGCCTTGGCAAAGCGCTCAATATCGAGCACGGCAAGGGCGGGGTTGGCAATCGTCTCGCCAAAGACGAGCTTGGTATTGGGCTCAAAGGCTGCCTCCAGCTCCTCATCGGTGCAGTCGGGGGCGACAAACGTGCAAGTCACGCCCATGCGGCCCATGGTGTGGGCGAGCAGGTTATACGTACCGCCGTAGATAGCAGAGCTCGCGACCACGTGATCACCGGCACCGGCCACGTTAAAGATCGCGAGGAAGTTCGCGGCCATGCCCGAACTCGTGAGCATCGCAGCGGTGCCGCCCTCCATCTCGCAGATCTTGGCGGCGACCAGATCGCACGTGGGATTCTGCAGACGGCTGTAGAAGTAGCCCGACTCCTCCAGGTCAAACAGCTTGCCCATGTGCTCGGACGTGTCGTATTTCCACGTGGTGGACTGGTAGATGGGCACCTGGCGCGGCTCGGCATCTCCCGGGTGATAGCCGCCCTGAACACATGTAGTTCCGATGGTCTGCTCGCTCATATCTAGCTCCCTTGCCTGGGTTACGTTTTATTCGGTTCACGATACCGCTACCCTGCACCCCTCTCAACCCATCCCCAAGGTAGGTTAATGGACAAATTGATCAGAGGTATTTATCTCAAGCCTTGGGCATTTGCTCGATAGATAAAAACGAGGCATACATGAAGCTCTCGATGATTACATGCCCCGTCACGGGTACCATAGGCGGGTACACCGTAACCAAGGAGACAACGATGAAGCAAATCGATACGGCCCAGCTCGACATCACCGCCTGTCAGGCTCAGGCTGCCGAATACCACGCCCGTGGCTTTAACTGCGCCCAGGCCGTCGCCTGCACGCTCGCGCCCGCTGTCGGGCTCGACCCCCAGGTCGCCTTTACCCTCACCGAGGGCTTTGGCGCCGGCATGGGCGGTATGACCGAGACCTGCGGCGCCATCTCGGGCGCCGTGGCCATCATGGGCTTTGTAATGAGCGATGGCATGGAAAACCCGAAGACCAAGGGCCAGACCTACAAGCTGTCGCGCGAGATTGCCAAGCGCTTTGGCGAGAAGAACACGACGACCGTCTGCGGCACGCTCAAGGGCATCGGATCGGACAAGGGTCCGCTCCGCAGCTGTCCCGGTTGCATCGACGATGCCGTCGAAATCGCCTGTGATGTACTAAAGCAGCTCGCCGAGTAAACGGCAGCGACATAAAACGACGGTCGGTGTGCTTGGGATCCGTCCAAAAGCACGCCGACCGTCGCCGTTAGAACTCGGCAAATTCGGGAGTGCTGACCTCAATCTCCTCGCGCCCCGCCATAAGCTCGCGCATCTTAGCGCAAAACGACTCCTGCTCCCCCGCCTTAAACACCAAATGAAGTGTCACGGCATCCGCGTACTCGGTATCCGAAACCTTGGCACCGGAATCCTGGGCCAAGCGAAGCACCTGCTCATACTGCGGATAGGCCACATGCACGTCAACAGGCACGACACTCGTCATCTCGACGATCTGCCCGGCCTCCTGAGCCGCGGCCACCGCCGCTTGCGTCGCCGCAGTATAGGCGCGAACCAGGCCGCCCGGCCCCAACAGCGTGCCGCCAAAATAGCGCGTCACTACGCAGCAAACATTTTTGAGCTCCGCACCGCGCAACACCTCGAGCGTCGGCATACCGCTCGTGCGGCTCGGTTCACCATCGTCGCTCTGGCGCTCGCGTCCATCGACCAAAATCCACGCGGGAACATTGTGTCGAGCGTCGTAATGACGTTTGCGAACCATCTCGATAAAGGCATTCGCCTCGTCCTCAGACTCAATATGGACCAGCTGGGCAATAAACCGGCTCTTGCGGTCCACAAACTCGCCCGAAGCCTCAATATTCGATTGCAGAGTAAAATAGCTGTCCAACAAAGCCCCTCAACAAAATAAAGCGCAGCAACAAACAGCCTCAATAATACGGCAAAGGCCGTACCGATTGTCAGGGTAACAAAAATGCCAAGTGGGCCTGTAAGCCGGGTTCTGTCGTGAACGGTCATTTATCTTGTCTGCACGTTACCGTGCAGCTCCACGCACGCTACCCGAACGCGGACCGGGCCGGCCCATAGCGTTCCTATTCGCGCTTGCTCCGGATGGGGCTTGCCAAGCCGCCATGTTGCCACGACGCTGGTGGTCTCTTACACCACCGTTTCAGCTTTTCCCTTTACGCCTTGCGGCGCAGGTGGGAGTCTTCTTTTCTGCGGCGCTTTCCGTCGGATCACTCCGCCCGGCCGTTAGCCGGCATCCCGCCCTCTGGAGCCCGGACTTTCCTCACGCGTACTGCAAGCAGCACATCGCGCGACCGTCTGGCCCACTCAGCAGTGCAAGAGTGTAACACACCGTTGCCGCAGGCAATGGCACAACGCAAACGCTCGACACGATAAACCAAGAACCGCCACGCGCTACAATGGTCCTGTCGATGGGCAACGTCGTCAGTCGAGACGCGACCGCGCTCCGCACCCCTCCGTCTACTCGGTGTGTTCCCGCCTCCTCCCCGAGGCGGGATGTCGGCTTTTTTCATGCACCGACAATCCAATAGCCTGTGGACAGCCCGGCAGCATTGCGCATCTCGGCGCCAAATGCAAAAAGGGACCCGTCCATTACGGACGGATCCCTTAAAACAAGTGATCGTCAAACCGAATTACTCGGCGTCGGTCTCATCATCCTTCTTCTCGGAAGGCAGCGGAGTAACCTCGATCTCGACGCCCAGAGTCTCAGCAGCGGACTTCATGGACAGGGAGATACGACGACGGTCGAGGTCGATCTCCATGACCTTGACCTGAACCTTGTCGCCCACGTGGGTGACCTGAGAAGGCTGGTCGACGTGCTTGTTGGCCATCTCGGAGATGTGCACCAGGCCCTCGATGCCCTCGCCCAGGTCGACGAAAGCGCCAAACGGGACAAGCTTGGTCACAGTGCCCTCGACGATAGCGCCGACGGGGTACTTCTTGACCAGTGCGCGCCACGGATCCTCGGTGGTCTGCTTGAGACCCAGGGAGATGCGCTCGCGGTTGAGATCGACGTCGAGAACCTCGACCTCGACCTCCTGGCCGACCTTGACAACCTCGGAAGGATGGTTGACGTGGTTCCAGGAGAGCTCGGAGATGTGGATGAGGCCGTCGATACCGCCGAGGTCGACGAAGGCGCCGAAGTCGACGATGGAGGAAACGGTGCCCTGGAGACGCATGCCAGACTTGAGCTTGGACAGGATCTCAGAGCGCTCGGCCTTACGGGACTCCTCGAGCACGACGCGACGGGAGAGGACAACGTTGTTGCGGTTGCGGTCCATCTCGATGACGCGGGCCTCGATGCGGGTGCCCATGTAGGAGGTGAGATCCTTGACACGACGGAGGTCGACGAGGGAAGCGGGCAGGAAGCCACGCAGGCCGATGTCGAGGATCAGGCCGCCCTTGACAACCTCGATAACCTCGCCCTCGACGTTCTCGCCGGAGTTGAACTTCTCCTCGATGCGGTTCCAAGCACGCTCGTACTCGGCACGCTTCTTGGAGAGGACCAGACGACCGTCCTTGTCCTCCTTCTGGAGAACCAGGGCCTCGATGGGATCACCGAGTGCAACGATGTCTGCAGGGTTAGCGTCCTTGCGGATGGACAGCTCGCGGACCGGGATAACGCCCTCGGACTTGAATCCGATGTCAACGAGCACCTCGTCATGCTCGATCTTAACGACAGTGCCGTTAACGAGATCGCCCTCATCAAAGTCGGTAATCGTACCGTCGATGAGGTTGTTCATCTCCTCCTCGTTGACATCGTCAAGAGAGAAAATGGACGAGTTCTGAATCTCACTCAAAGGTGGACCCCTTTCGAACTACGGGGCCCCGATTGCTAGGACCTACAGAAGGGTGCGACAAGCACACAACGTTTAGGAACACTCGGGAGCCGACAGATACTAATGTGACGCTTATGCAATCACGTTCGTATAGATTACGGGGAAATTACTTCGATTTCAAGCGCGAACTGCGATTTTTTACTCGTATGGAGACTTTTTCGCAATCTTGTGGACGACCGTCTCCGTAAGTTGACGATAGGCCGTTAGGTATACGGCTTTGGGGTAAAGTATCCGGAACCAACGATTCTGGAACGATTTTTCGAGAAAGGTGCCCGCGTGCTCAAAGCAGTCGTTTTCGATATGGACGAGACGCTTCTTAGCATCAACCTCAACGCGTTCATCCTTCGCTATTTTAAGGATGTCTCGTCGATGCTCGCGGACATCGGACGTCGCAGCCGCGGTGGCACGATGGCACGCCTCGGCACCATCCTGGTCGACCTCAACGCCAACCGCCGAAGCGGCACGGACAACCGCACCAATCTTGAGTTTTACCGCACCGAGGTCGAACGCAGGTGCGGCATCTGCCTCTCCGATCCTATCATCTACGAGGCATTTACCTACTACGACCGCGAAGTTCTTCCGCATAAGAATGACGACGTCATCAACGCCCACGCCATGCCGGGCGCACACGCCGCGCTTCAGGCCGTACAGGACGCAGGGCTGCGCTGCGCGCTCTTCACCAACCCCAGCTTTCCGCAGGGGGCCATCGAGTGCCGCATGGGTTGGGGCGACCTGGCCGACGCCCCCTTTGAGCTCGTCACGCACATGGGAAACACCACCCGCTGCAAGCCCGATGCCACCTACTATCTAGAGCAGCTTCAGGTGATGGGGCTCGAGCCGCACGAGGTCCTTATGGTGGGCAACGACCCCAAGCGTGACTTCCCCAGCCCCGCCTGCGGCATTCAGACTGCCTATGTTGGTCAGGGAAAACCCGGCCGAGCCACCTGGCGAGGAACCATGGAAGACTTCGCCCGCGAATTCAACGCCGTAGTAGAAGCCTTCTACGAACACCAAGTAGCCGACGAACTGTCCTAGCACACTTGGGTTTTGCCGATCATGATGTTGAGGATCTCGACGTCGGTGTCCTTCATGCCCACACGGCCCACGTAGCCCATGCTGGCAATCGTCTGCTCGACGGTATCCTGGATCAAACCCTCGCCGGCACGGAAGCCACGCCCCTGCATGGCCATGTCATGTCCCAGAATCGCCGCATCGACGGCAGCCGAAATCTTGGCGGCACAGCTCGCCTTGGCGCCATCGCACACGATGCCGCCAACGTTACCGAGCGTGTTCGAAACCGTCGAGCCAATCTGCTCGCGCGTGCCACCGCACAGCCAGGTAATCGCAGCACCGGCACCGCACGCAGCGCAAATAGCACCGCAAAACGCCGAGAGCGCACCAATATAGCTCTTGATATGCACGGCGATAAGATCGGACAGCATCACGGCACGCACCAGGCGCTCGTGGTCGCAACGCAGGTACTCGGCATACTCCATGACGGGCAATGCGCAGGTAATGCCTTGATTGCCCGAGCCGCACACAATGGCGACCGGCAGCGCGCAACCGTTCATGCGGGCGTCGGACCCGGCGGCCGCACGGGCACGGGCACGGCAGGCGACGTCATCGGCACGAGCACCCAGCAGCGTACGACCCACCTCGGCGCCCCAAGCGTGCACAAGGCCCTCGGCACTGATTGCGCCATTCAGCTCAATCTGACGCTCAACGGCAGCGCGGGCGCCCTCAATGTCACCGTCCTCGATAAAGTCGATGATGGAATCAATGGACATGGGCGTATCGGCGTTATCTGCCGCACGCTCGGCCACCACGCGCTCGGCGCAGGCGGCGCACTCCCCCGCCGACTTGCCGCATACCGGAATACCATCGAGCGTATGGCACGTGACATTAGTGTGGTGATCGGTAATCTCGACGACCGCGGTATGGCCCCCGGCCGTCGCAGTCACCTTGATGTAGAGGTTGGGAACACCCTCGACAAGCGACACATCGCAGTAGCCGGCGTCGGCGAGGAGCTCGGCCACACGAGCGCGGTCTTCATCGTTAACGCTCTCGAGCACCTCAAGCGCGCTCTTAGCGTCGCCGCCCACGGCACCCAGCACGGCCGCGGCCTCAATACCGTGCATACCGCCCGAGTTGGGCACGGTCACGCTCTTAACGTTCTTGATGATGTTGCCCGAGCAGGCAACGTCCATATGATCGGGTTCGCAACCGAGCGTCTGGCTCGCCAACGCCGCTGCATAGGCAACGGCAATAGGCTCGGTGCAGCCGAGCGCACAGACAAGCTCGCGGTTCAAAACATCGCAAAACGCGGCATCACGAAGGGAATCGGTAGGCATAGGTATCTCCTGCTTGCATAACGGGCTGGTCTCTCAAAAATAATTAGCTCTTCTATTTGATAACAATGCATCAAAAACCGCAACCATGGTTCCGGCGGACGGCGCTCAAGCACAAACTGGCGGCATTCATTCATGAAAAGCGGGTCTTGTTGCCTGCTAAAGCGTTTGATCAAAAAACGCCCGAGCGTTTACACAAAAGTCGCGCTATCATGCAGTCGAACGCGGTAAACACCTTTAGCATTTGCGCCGCACAGACCAGAGAGGAACCATCTATGAAGATCGGTATCGGTAACGACCACGCCGCCGTCGAGCTCAAGAACATCATTTCCGAGCACCTGAAGGAGCGCGGCTGCGAGGTCGTGAACTTTGGCACCGACACCTCCGAGAGCTTTGACTACCCCATCGCCGGCTACAAGGTGGGTAAGGCCGTTGCCAACGGCGACGTCGACCTGGGCATCCTGATCTGCGGTACCGGCGTCGGGATCAGCCTGGCTGCCAACAAGGTCGAGGGCGTACGCGCCGTCGTGTGCTCCGAGCCCTTCAGCGCCAAGCTCTCCCGCATGCACAACAACACCAACGTGCTCGCCTTTGGCGCCCGCGTCGTTGGCTCCGAGCTCGCTAAGATGATCGTCGACGAGTGGCTCGACGCCGAGTTCGAGGGCGGCCGCCACGAGCGTCGCGTCAACCTCCTCAACGAGATCGACCAGACCCGCGGTCTCAAGGTCGTCGACGAGGCCTAAAGACTTACAACGCCATACGCTAGCGACAGCCCCCGCC